>JAHZJA010000701.1 GCA_022601155.1 Deltaproteobacteria bacterium
GCCCCACCTTCGACCAAGAGAGCCTCCATTTCCGTGCGACGTGCTGCCCTGTCCATTGCCCTGTTGCTGACCGCGTGCGTCGATCCCCCGGCGCCCTCCCCTACCCCGGCGGCCAGCCCTGGCGCGGCACAGACCCCCGCGGCGGCCACCAAGGCTCCGGCCAAGGTCGCCCCGAGCACCGACACCAAGTCCGCGAGCAAGGGCGTGGAGATCGCCCACACCTTCGAGGCTCAGCTCGCTGCGATCGACCGCGCCATCGCCGGCTACACCCAGGTCGCCGAGCGCAACGGCCGATCGTCGTCCGCGTTTGGTCGCGTCGCTCAGCTGTACCTGGGGCGCGCCCGCCTCAGCGGAAGTTACGACGACTACGCCAAGGCCGAGCAGTTCGTGGCCAAGGGCTTCGAGGTCGGCCCCTCCGAGGGCTTTGGCCCCTTCATGGTCCGCGCGCGGCTCAACTACACGCTCCATCGCCTCGACCGCGTCAACGAGGACTACGCGCAGGCGATCAAGCTGCCGGCCAAGGATGCACGGACCCGCAACACCCGTGCCCTGTTCGCGGCCAACCTCGCGTTCCAGCGCGGCGAGTACGAGGCGGCCAAGAACGCGATGGACGTCATCGTCGCCGACGATCCAAACCTCTCGGCGCTGTCGTCGTTGGGGCTGTATCACTGGAAGGCGGGGCAGTTCGACGAGGCCGAGGCGCTGTACGTGCGCGCGCTCGAAGCCCACGAGGGTCGCGACACCGAGCCCCTGGCCTGGGTCCACCTGCAGCGCGGCCTGATGGACCTCGACCGCGGGCGCTACGATGACGCGCTGGCCCACTACCGCGACGGCGAGGCGCTCATTGCCGGGTACTGGCTCATCGACGAGCACATCGCCGAGATCCTCACCTTGCAGGGTAAGACCGAGCAGGCGATGGCGCTGTACCTCGACATCATCGAGCGCACCCAAAACCCAGAGTTCATGGACGCGGTGGCCGAGCTCCACCTCGCCGCGGGCAAGCCCGAGCTGGCCCAGCCGTGGATCGACCGGGCGAATGCACGGTTCGGCGAGCAGCTCGAGCGCTTCCCCGAGGCCGCCTATGGCCACGCCTTGGAGCACTTCTTGGCGTTCGGCAAGGACCCGGCCGCCACGCTGAAGATGGCGCTGAACAATCACGCGATCCGTCCCAACGCCACCGCCAAGCGCTTGCTGGCCGAGGCACACCTGGCGGCCAAGCAGGTCCCCGAGGCGCAGACGATGATCGAGCAAGCTCTGGCGACTCCGATGCGAAGCGCCGACCTGCACCTGACCGCAGCCGCGGTCTACGAGGCGGCGGGCAACGCCGCCAAGGCGGAGGCACAGCGCAAGCTCGCGCGGGCGATCCACCCCGAAGCGGGCGACTGACGGCTTGTGGGCTTCATGAGCGTCTGACGCACATCGCCCAGGACTCGCGATGTCCACGGCTCCGTAGCCTTGCGAGCGCCGCCGCCCGCTACGGCACGCAGCACAGCGTCACGGGCTGTGCCCCCTCGGCCGCGCCCGTGGGAATCACGGCCACGGGCGTGCACGGGTCCCCGGTCGGCTCGCCCGGGTCGAACAACACCCCCATCACGTCGATGTTGCCCACCCCGTTGGTGCAGCCGTCGGCGGGCACACTGCCCGCGCTGTTGCCCGTGCAGCCGGAGGTGGTCGCGAGCTGGGCCGACTGCCCCAGGCACGGCTGGTCGGGCAGCTCGCACGAGCACGGCGAGCATCCACGCGAGTCGTCGAGAGCACCGAACACGACCCTCGACTCGGAGTACACGCTGGACTCCGGGCATGGGTGTTGACCGGGCCGCGCGATGCACAACCCAGGCGCGAATGGATCGACCGGGGCCGGGGCGCAGATCTGCTGCTCGCCGCAATCGGAGCGCTCCAAGGCCCCCCCGCACGCGAGGTGGGCGGTGATGAAGCCCGCCTCCTCGGTCTGCTTGGACTCCAGCGGGGCGCACTGCCCCTGCGCCACGGTGGACGCCTGATAGGTGAAGCTTCCCTCGATCGGCCAGGTGCCGACGTCGTTGCAGCCGGGCGACAGCGCAACGGTGTCGGACCCCTCATCGGCGCAGCTGGCCGTGCGGTGGTAGGTGACGGTGGCATCACCACACTCGGGAATGAACAACAGGCCGCACTCACACTCGCATGTAGCCGAGGGCGCCACGATGTCGGTGAAGGCCTCGACTGCGACCTCGGCGTACGGCTCGACGCAGCCCAGGGGCGGGCCGTCGTTCGGACGCTGTGCCCATGCGAGCGGGCCCATCCACTGGGGCGGGGCCGCATCCACGCACTGGTGGCCCTGCTCCACGCATCCGGGCGCGGCCGTGCCGCCGCCCGTGCCCCCCCCCGATGAGCTCGGGCCGACATCCATCCCCGTCATCGACGTCGTGCTGGCCGTCTCCCCGGCCCCGGTCGTGGTGCTCATGCCGTCGCTGGTTTGCTGATCCAGATACGGGTTGGGCTCGGTGCACGACGACAGCACCCCGAGCACGGCCGCCAGCGCGACGGCAGGGGTCCGGTCGATCACGAGGCCTCGTCCTCGCGCACCGCTCCCAGCCTGTCATCGGTGATCACCCAGACATGGCGCAGCTGAGCGAGATCGAACGCATAGCCGATTTCATCGGGGCCAGGTGCGACACACAGGGAGGCATGGCCGTCGTCGTCTTCCAGCCGCACCGCGACGAGCATCCGGCCCTGCCGACGCAGGCCCAGCGCGAGATCGCTGAAGCTCATGGTGCCGCGAGTCGGTCGGCTCAGCTTCATGCGCACGAAGCTCTGCCCCCACGAGCCGAGCAGCTCCGAGTACACGCCATCGAAACCCGGCACCACCACCGACTGGAACAGGAAGAATGCCCGCAGCTGAGGGATGGAGTAGATGCGGACGTGGTGCTTGCCCAGCGTGGCGAAGTGCTGCTCGAGCCGCGCGGCGAGGCGGGCATCGAAGACCTCGGCCACGATCCGCGGACGACCGTGCTCGGCTCCGTGGGCGGCCAGGAGGTCCTCCAGCTTGAGCAATGCAGTGGTCGTGCGCGCGTCGCCCTGCGCGTGGCCGTCGACCACGAACACCACCGCGTCGAGATCCCCGACGTGTCCGTATCCGCCCGGGAGGTCGACCAGGTTGCGACTGGCCATCCAGTCTCCGACCGCCAGCCGTACGGTGCTGGCGCTGTGCTGGCCGCCTCCGCCCGAGAAGCGGTAGCAGTCCTGCTCGGGCTCCCACTTGAACGAGCCGTGGTGGGTGGGCATCAGCCCGCGCTCGACCAACTGGCTGTGCTCCTCGAGCGCTTCGCGGGCCCGGGTAGCTGCCGCCTCGTCGGCCACCAGCACCAACACCTCGGCCCGAGTTTGTCCGCGCAGCAGCTCCTCGAGCATGTAGATCGAGCCCCGCCGAAAGCCGCACACCAGCACCCGACCGATGGGAGTCTGCGGGGTGCGGGTCAGCGGCGGCGGCTCCGGTACGGGCTGGGGCGGCGGCCGATCGTCGGCGCGCTCGCCCGGGCTCTTGGGCTGCTCCTCGGCAAAGTGGCGGATGGTGCGGAAGTTGTCGGCGATGGCCACGAAGCCGAGGCAAGGCCCATCGCCGCCGCTGCTGGCATCGCCCGGGCGCGGGTTGACCACCACCTCGAAGTCCTGGTGCGGATCGTCTCTGCGCGGTGGAAGCATCAACCCCACGGGCACCACGGTCGAGCCGTTGCGGCTGAGCCCTCCCTGCAGCATGCGGTCGATCGCGTCCGCGGGGTCGGGGCCCACGTCGGGGGGCTCGCCCATCGTGAACCCCAGGCCATTGGTCTGGAAGAAGCAGGTGTACAGCTCGTGCCCGCGGCTGGTCAGCAGTTCCTCGAGGAGATCGCCGAGCCCCGGTCTGCGCACGACCCCGGCCACGAACAGCGCCACCAGCCGCTCGGTGGGCACCACGAAGGCTCGGAAGGTGGTGCGGCCCGGAGCCACCGCAGCGCGAGCGGCTGCGATGTTGCTGTCGTCCAGGATCTCGGCGATGACCACCCGCTGGCGCTCATTGGGGCGACGCGGACGCCGCTCGGCATGGACGCGCACCCGCTCGACCAGATTGAGCAGCGTCTGAATGGTGTCGGCGTCGGGCGACAGCTCCTGGGGATCGGCCAGCA
>JAHZJA010000702.1 GCA_022601155.1 Deltaproteobacteria bacterium
ACGTGCCGATCGGGGCGCCCGTCGTCGAGATCTATGCGCTCGAGCTCGGGCACCTGGTGCGTACCTCGACGGGCAACTTTCGCGCCTGGGGCACCGCCGACTCCATCTCGGCCACCAATCCCCCGATCTCGGTCGGGTTCCAGCCCAACGATCCCACCCCCGCCGATGTGGGCGACCTGGATTTCAGTGGCATCGAGATGGACAACATCAACGTCGGCTCCGGCGCAGCGTGCTCGGTGCAGAGCGACGGGGCCTTGTACTGCTGGGGCTACGGTGGTGGCTGGGGCACGCTGGGCATCCCTGGCCAGAGCGGGGTCAATGCCTTCAACATCCCTGCCGACATTCCTGGGCTCGGCACCGTCGACGTCGGCGGACCGGTCACGGCCGTCGAGTCCCATGCCTGGACCACCTGCGCGGCGCTGGCCGACGGCACGATGCGGTGCTGGGGGCAGGGCAACTTCGGCGGCACCGCGCGCGGGAACACGGAGACCATCGGTGACGACGAGGTCCCGGCGACCGGGCCCGCGGTCGATCTGGGAGAGCCCATCGTCGCGTTCGGCGAGGCCGGCTACAGCATCTCGTGGTGCGCACTGCTGCAAAGTGGCGCCCTCAAGTGCTGGGGCCACAACGGCGGCGGCCAGCTCGGCTACGGCCACACCGAGAACCTGGGAGACGATCCCGGCGAGGTCGGTCCGAACCTTCCGGCGGTGCAGGTGTTCTAGCCGCGCCGCGACCCGCGTCACGACTGAAGCTCCACGGCGCCCATCTTCCCGCGCGGCGCCACTTTGCCGCGCGGTGCCCTCGAGAGCCGAGGCCGGGGCACCGAGACCGCCGTGATCCTCGGCGATGATTGTACGGGGCCCTCCGGCGGTGCGACCATCGGCGCGTGGTGGTCGTGTCATCCATCGTGCGTCGCTCCCTGCCTGCCCTGTTCGCCGTTGCGACGAGCCTCGGAGGTTGTGCAACGGCGCCTCCACCGACGCCGCCGGCCACCCAAGACGGCGACGCCCAGACACCGCCCGCGGTCGCGGCACCCGCTCCCGCCTCTTCGGCGGTCGAGACCCCTGCTCCCGCCACGAAGCCGGAGCCCCAGGTCGCGGTCCAGCTCGATCCCCTCGTCGCCGACATCCTGGAGTCCGATTCCATCCGGTCGATGTTCGCCGATGTCCGGGTGGAGATCGCACGCCGAGGTCCGGTTCGACTACGCGCCGATGGAGCGACGCTCGGATTGGCCGATGGCGCCGCCTTTGGCTCGTCCAAGCGGCTGCGGGTCGTGGCGGACCGGGACCACCTGCGGGTGGTCACCGAGGAAGCGGGCGTTCGCCTTCTACTGTATGTGGATAGAGCCGATGCCCGGCCCGTGCTGCAGGCCCGGGCGCCGCTGCGGCCCAAGCCCGACTTCCAGTTTCGCGACCCACCGCGACTGGGGCACATCGTGCTCATGCCCGGCACCTGGGTCGAGGCGCTGGAGCAGACCGAGCAAGGCGTGAAGGTGAAGTTCGTGGGCTCCGACGGAGCGTTCTCGGGCTGGGTCGACCCCACCGCGCTCGGCACCACGTTCAGCCCGGGCAGCGCCCCCGCCGAGGTCAACAGCGAGTTCGCGGCGCTGGTCACCAGGCGCGAGACGAAGCTGCTGAGCAAACCCGGTGGCCGAGCCATCACGACCCTCGACAACGAGGACTCGGTCGTGCCCCTCACCCCCAAAGCGAGCAACGGGTATCGACTGGTGGAGTTCCACCGCCCCTGCCGTAACGAGATCACCTACGTGGGGTTCGTTGCTGCCAAGCACCTGCGTCAGCCAACCGCTGTCCACGGGTATGGGTGTGGCTCTGGCTCCGCTGGTTTGAAGCGGCCCTGGGGTGACGCCAAGAGTGCACCGCGTGCCTCCATCGAGGCGGGGCGGGTCCTGCTCGACCTCGACGGCCCCGCCGTCGTCGGTTGCGTGGAGCGTCCGACGGAGCTGGCCGATCTGGGGGATGGTACCTACGCGGTGCGGACCCACTGGGGGCCCATCCCCGTACGCCTCGCGCCGGAGTCCTTCACCAGCCGCTGCGGCGCCAACCAGCGCTAGGAGCATGCCCTCGGTTGGGGCCGGGTGCGGCATCACGACAGCCGTCGCGGGCGACAGCCGTCGCGACCGGGGACTCGCAGCTCGCCGCCGCGCACGGATACGCAGACACGCTGGCGGTGGCGCATGCCACCCGCGACGCGTGGCCCAGCCCCCCTACGGGCCCGACTGGACCCTGCGCTCAGCCGCACTGCGCCTGCTTGTCGGTGCAGCAATCGCCGAAGCCCTCGCACTGATTGTCGCACCAGCAACCTCCCGGAGCCTGTTGTCCGCAGGACTCCGCGCAGCTGTTTGGATCGGGCTCCGGCTCCGGCTCTGACGGCGCGTCGCACTGCTGCACCTTGTCCGCGCAACAATTGTTGAAGCCCTCGCACAGATCGTCACACCAGCAGCCCCCCGGCGCTTGCCCGCCGCACGAGCCTTCGCAGCTGTCGGGCTCGGGCTCGGGTTCGGGTTCGGGTGGCGCATCGCATTGCTGCACCTTGTCGGCGCAGCAATTGCCGAAATCCTCACACAGATCGTCACACCAGCAGCCCGAGGGTGACTGCCCGCCACACGAGCCCGCGCAGGTGGGCCCCGACGGTGGCTCGGAACCTTCACCCAGGGCCAGCTCGACCGACAACGGACAGTGATCGGACAGCTCGAGGCCCGCGTCGGCGCTGTCGAAGACCAGCTCCGAGAACGAGCCCGGCACGAGCATCTGCGTGGCCAGCGATCCGGTCACGAGGTGATCGATGAACTGGGGGAACTGGCCGCCGTTGCACTGTGCGGTGCCCGTCTCCGTAGGGCTGCTCAGGTCGGCTCCGGCCGGGCTCCCGTCGTCGAGCGCAGCCCACACATCATCGTTGCCGTTGGCGAACATCCGACGGTTGAAATCACCCAGCACCATGAACGCCGTGCCCTCGGCCGCCCGTGCGTCGATCCAACTCTCGAGGATCCCAACCTGCTGCTCCAGCTTGTTGCACGAGTTCGACGAGCTCCCCAACGACTGGGTGAGACAGCCCGACTTGAGGTGGATATCGAGCAGGCGGAGGACCTCACCGTCGACCGTGACTTCGATATCCGTGCCGTAACGCAGACCACCCACGTTGAGCGCGGTGTAGTCGGGGTTCTCGATGACGTTGAGCCCCTTGCGATAGACGAACCCCGTGCGCTGCACGCTGTTGCGCGAGGACATGTGAAAGTCGTAGACGCTCGAATCGAACACCCTGGACGCGGCCTGCACCCCATCCACCTCCTGCAGCGCGATGATGTCGGCATCGAGCAGCTCCGCGTAGTCAGCCAGACGCTGGTAGTCGGCGTTGCTACGGGGCACCTCTCCCGATCCATTGTTGCGATGCAGCCACTCCATGTTCCACGTGGCGATCTTCAGCGCGGGCTCGGAGGAGGCCCGCTCCCGTCCGCCATCCCCTTCTCGGCCCAGTTCGTCTTCACCACAGCCACAGGAGAGCAGGACCGCAGCAGCGGCGATTGCACGGAGTTTCGAATATGACATGAGAGCACGATCAGGGCAGCACCCGATGAGTCGTGTCACGCACTTGGAATGGTGCGTCACGCGAACATCACGGTGCTCAGGTGAGTCGTTCGCTACGAGACCGGTGCAGCGCACGCCAGCCTACGCAGTGGAACGCCGGCAACCTATCACTTCCGGCCCAGCGTGACTGTCCCGATTGCCGCGAGGAGTTCGATTCCAGGAGAAACTATCGTCACCCCGGTTACCCTGGTCAGATGCAGCTCGGCAGCACCGGACTGCCGTCACTCGCTCGCGCTTTAGTGTTCAGTTTTCGTGTGACGATTCGGTGAATATCGTGCACCGGTACACGTGGCGGCGGGGTCGACACGCGCGACCGAGCCCCGCGACCGACCAACCGCGGGTCACCCACGCGGCCACCCCTCGTTCGATGGGTCTCGACCGGACGCAGCCGACGCCCATCCACTCGCGGTGAACGTCACCGCACGCCGCGCCGCCCGTAGCGCCCGTGGCCGTCAGCTCGACTTCGCCACCGACGACTCTTCCCACGAGACGTGACCCGTCTGGTCGAGCATGCGCTCCCGCAGCTTCGACCCCGACAGGTCCAGCGTGGAAAACCCGTTGCGGACCGGTCCGTGGTGACCCGATACGTAGGCCCGCTCCAACCACCGCACCTTCTTCGACTTCGTGAGATCGGTGGCCACGGTGTAGGGCACCGCGGCATGCCCCGAAAGCCGCGGCCGAATGGTGACGCCGCCCGGGCTCACCACGTCTTCGTAGACCGCGCCGTTGTGCAGGTGGCCGTAGTACCAAATCACCGGCTTGGCCCCGCTCGGCGTGCCGGCCAGCGCCTCGTCGACCTGTGCGAGCAGGGCGGTGGGTTCGCCCGGTAGCGACACGGGGTTGTGGTGACTGAGCAGGATGATCTGTCGACCGCTGCTGGCGACTTCGCGCAAGAAGTCCAGCTGCACACTCCCGCCGCTGGGGTCTCGGAGCGTCCCCGCCATGTACATATCCCAGTAGTCGGCGTAGTAGGCGGTGTCGAGCCCGACGAGCGCCCAGTCGTCGTTGTGGAGGCAGAAGTAGCTCGTGCCCTGCTGCCCGCCGAAGGTGGAGCTGGCCAGTGCCACGTCGAAGTACCCCCTCGCCCCCGGGTACATCTCGTGGTTGGAATTGAGCGTGTACGAGCCCGTACGACCCGCGGGAAAGATGTCGAGGAACTTGGTGCGCTCGTTGTCCTCGGTGCCCGTGAAGTACACGTCGCCCAGGTGGATCGTGATTGCCGGTCGCAGGGTCTGTGACACGTACTGCCGAATCAGCGTGCTGCCCGAGGGCGCCTGCGGGGTGCCGAAGTCTCCGGTCCCCCAGTCCCCCAGCACCGCCACATCGATGTCGTTGGGAATCTCGATCGTGGCCGGCCTGGTGCCGAACGGCGCCCGCTCACCCGCGTTCTCGACCCAGGTGAGCAGCGCCTCGAGCCACCCCACATCGAGCAGCTCATAGGTTCCGTCCCGATAAATTCCGCCCTGGGGATCCGGCGTGCCCCCGATCGCATCCTCCACGTCGGCGAGCAGGTCGCGCCCCCGCTGGAGTAGCCCGTGGGCGCGCGAGAACTCGGCGATCTCCGAGCCTCGGCTGCCCGGCACGCCTTGCACGGCCTGGAGCACCTGGTGGTGCGCGTGCTCGAGCTTCGCCTCGATGCGGGCTCGGTCCTCCGCGCTACGGCGAGACAAGGCCTCGCGAAGTCGAGCGGTGATGGTCTCGGTCGTGTTGGACATGAGTACGTTCTCTCGCTAACCCCAGCCGCGCTCTTCGATGAGCAACGTCATCGCCCGCTCGGCCACCGCACAGATCGTCATCAGAGGATTGACGCCCAAAGGGCACGGGATGGAAGCACCGCAGGTCACCAGCAGCCCCTCGTATACCGAGTTGGCGTCGGCCCCGGTGAAGACGCGATTGCGATGATCGACCGCACCACTGCTGGAGTCCTCGGCCATCACCGACCCGCCCAACGGGTGCACGGTGATGAGGTTGTGCCCCATCAGCTCGTTCCACGTGGGCTCCTCGACGTAGATCCCCTTGTGGGCCGCCGTGGCCCCCAGCAGCGCGGGCTGAATCTTCTCGTAGTACGGCTGGGTACCCGAGCCCGGCCAGTCGATCCGGAGCTTGTCGTCGCGAAGCTCCATCACTCCGCCCGCGTCGTCGTGGCCCATCACCAGGTAGGTTTGGGTGTTGGCCATCGCCCCGTGGTACGAGCCCCGCACCGCGCTGACGGCCTCGCGCGCCACCTGCTCGGCGAGCTCCTTCGCTTCCTCGAGCAACCCCCCCAGCCCATGCGCGCGACCGTGCTCCTCGACGGCGTGGGGAAGATCGGCGAACGTCTTCACGTTGTCGAAGGTCGAGGGGTCTGCGCCCGACAGCACGGTGTTGTGGCCCTGCAGCGTGGCCACCAGTGCTTCGGCCGCGAACACGGGCGGCAAGAACACCGGGTCGGCCGAGGCCATCAACCCCGGAATCGCGCCCTCTTCGATGATGAAATCGTCCTCGAGCGGCTGCCCCGGGGGGTACCAGATCGCGCTGGTGATCGTGGGACCCACCGCCAGCCGCTCGCCCGCTTCGATCGTCTGCTTGCTCTCGTCGATCCCGATGCCATTGATGGTGCGGTTGGTGTTGTAGGCGAAGCCGAGGAAGTCCCCGTTGGCGCTGAACCTATCCCCCAGCCGAGCAGAGACCGGCAGGCCCTCCGCGGCCGATCGTAGGAGGATCTCGGTGGAGCCGAGGCTACCCGCCCCCAGCACCACCACATCGGCGGTGATCGTGCGCTCGGGCCCGTCGCCCTCGGTGGGCTGCACGTGAATCCGCCACTTGTCTCCGTCGCGGGACACGTAGCGAACGGTCACCTCGCAGAACACGACCGCGCCGCTGCGATGCGCGTCGGCAACGTAGTTGAGGTTCACCGTGTTCTTTGCCCAGTGGTTGCACCCGCTGACGCAGTTTCCACAGCCCACGCACGCTTTTTGGGGCACGCCCGCGGCGTTGACTCGGTCCTCGAAGGTGACATTGATCGGCACCCGCACGAACGGGCGCCCCAGGGCCTTGGCCTCTTGCTCGTGGGCCTCGAGCTTGTCCAGCCGCGGATAGTCCTCGGGATAGGGGTTGGGCTGGAGCATCCGCTCGGCCCGTGCGTAGCCATCGGCCAGCAGCGTGTCGCGGTGCGCTCGGACTGCCGCGGGCCAGTGGTTGCTGTCGAACACGCGTGGCTCGGGCACGAGGGCGACGTTGGCGTTGATGAGCGAGGTCCCGCCCAGGCCACAGCCCACCAGCACGTTCATCTCCTTGTTGATCCGAACGTCGAACAGCGCCGTCTTCGAGCCCTTGTCGAGGCCCGGTGCATCGAACTGCGCCTGCTCCACGCCCTGCTTCCATCCTGTGGGGAAGTCTCCAGCCAGCATCTCGCGCCCCCGCTCCAGCACGCACACTTGCTGCCCCGTCGCGGCAATCCGTGACGCGGCGACGCCAGCACCATAGCCGGACCCCACCACCACCACGGTGTAGTGGTCGCCCAGCTCGCTCATGGGATTCGATATTCGCTTCATCTCGATGGCTCCGGGGTCAACGGGTGACTAGCGATGGGCGCGATACGAGTGCCACAGCTCGCCGAGAAAGAACTCGCCGAAGCTGGTCAGCGCCTTGGCCTCGTCCAGCGCCGACTGGGCGTGGGTGACCCGCATCGAGCGAACGAGCGCGATGGTCCCCAGCACCCCGATGTGGATGACTCCTGCTCCGACGACCGGGCCCGAGGCATCGGTCCCTTCGTAGATGCGGGAGAACAGGTGGGTCGACTCGAACAGCAGCTGCGCCAGCGAGCTGCCGTCGTGGATGAACTTGCGGCCCTCGAAGTAGTGTGGCTTCTCGTCGTGGTCGAACGTGAAGCGGTAGATCATCTCTTTGACGTGGGCGTCGTCGGGCGTCGCAAACAGATTGAACGTGCCTCCGCGCCCCACCAACCCCTCACCCCACGGCGCGAAATCGAGGGTGACGGCCAGCTGCGCCACGTGCTGCGGCGAAGCCTCGAACCGATCGAGATCGTCGATGGTGATCACGTTGTGGATGCTCAGCGGCGTGTGAGCCCCTTCGATCGCCCCCTTGGCGGGCTCGGTCTGGCCCTGCTGCCAGCCGCCCGTGAGCGTCTCGTTGAATGTCAGGCCCATGGGTGGTGTGGTCATCGGAGCATACCTCGGCGATAGCTGGGAGTATGAAGCTCGATCACGGGGTCAGCGTGTTGGTGAACATCGCACCGCGGTAGTCCAGCACGATCCTCCCGAGATCCACCGGATCGCACGGTGGATGATGGACAATTGCGTCGGCACTGGCAGTGATCGTTGGAACCCCCAGCAAGAGGTGGGGGAACGGCTTGATGTTGGACAATTGGACGTGGCCCATCGGTACGGTCAGCGGCACACGGTTGTTCTGCACATGACCCACTGCATACATGCGACTGGGTACTCCGTGGTCACCGTATGCGTAGGTGAAGGTTACCTCTTTCAGCGCCTTGCCGAACACCCGAATGTCGCCACCGCTGACCGCCGACAACAGCAGGCGCGGGGCCTCGGGCTGTGCAGCGCGCGCGACCGTGACCATGTAGCCATACAGAGGCAAGTGCTGGCCGAAGTGCAACGAGACCGTGCCGTCGCTGTCGATCTCGAACCGGCGACCATCGATCTCCACCCAGCCCGTGGTCTGCACGCGCATGATGTCCGTCGCAGCCAGATGGACGAAGTCGAGCTCCCACAGCGCATCGGTACTGTGCGGCCGCGATCGCGGTGAGACGTTCAGGTCGAACCGGATCTGGTCGATCCCCTGCCCTCGGGTCGTCAGCTGGCCCGCCACCCAATCGGCGCCGCGCCCCAGCCCGGGCGTGTCCCCGTCGAGCTGCGGTCGCGTGGTGGTGGTGAACGGCTGCCACTGGTCGCACGGGGCGGCGTAGGCCAAGCCTCTGATCTCCCCGTCCGGCTCGACGACGAAGGCCCGCAGCGACAGCTGCCCGGTGTCGTCGCTGCGGATCACGTCGAGGCCGCAGATGCGGTCGTCGGGCAGCCGGAACCAGTGGAAGCTGCAGCGATACGGCGTCCGTGCATCGCCGACATCGGTCCGATCGAGATCGCCGGAAACCCGTCCACGTGTCATCGCGTGGTTGCTCCGCGGGCTCGGACCATGCTCGCGGGAGCACCGCACCCGTGTCGTCGACGTGGCCACGGTCGGGGAGTCGCCTCCAAGCCGAATACTATTCAGACAACCTGCGGGCTTGGCCAAGAATTGTGACTCGAACGCGCGAAAGCGACCCCCAGCCGGGCTCCAGCTCGGGTCAGCCGTGACAACGACTTCCACGGCCGATCACGATCACGGCGGTCAATCACGGCCAGTTCATGGCCCCACCTCGAACGTTCGCGATCCTCGTTGCTCTCCGCTCGACCACCGCCTGCACGCACGAACCGAGCTCGACGAGCTGGAGGCGGCGGATCTCGCCCAGTCGGAGTTGGACGACACTCGTCCAGCTCGAGCGCGAGCCCGTCACGGTCGAAGAACCCAAGGGGGTGCGGATGCTGGCTTTGGTGCCTCATGGGCCCGCTCGAGGGCTTTCCCTGAGATTTCGATGGAACCGTCCCCAGTGTTCGGGTCGCGGACGAAAGCGGCTCGGAGGTGATGGCACCCGAGTGCGACGCGCGGTGGGGCTGCGAGACCGTCGACACCCTGTGCACCTGCGAGCTCGACCACGAACGTGGGACCCCGCTTGGAGTGGTCGAGTGCGTCGACGTTGGTCCCGCGAAGCTGTCGCCACGCCTGGCCGACCCGTGATCGACCCGCTGCAACTGCCGCCCACGGCGCCAGCACCCGCCGGGGTTCGGCCGTTTCCTCCAGGCCCCCGGGGTCCAAGTCGCCTTCGGTGACGTATCCTGCCGTCATGTCGTCACGGACCTGGGGCGCGAGTGTGTGGTGGGGCGGCCTCGTCGCCCTCATCGGTCTCGCGCTCGGCGTGTGGGCCACCGGCGACCTGCTGCAGCGAAGAGCCGAACCCCGGCCGCTCACCGTCGACGAGGCGGCGAGCTTGCTGCAATCGGGCGAGGACCTCGACTACGTGCGACTGGTGGACCTCGACGTGCGCTGCGGAGGTCAGCGCGCCCTCGGGAAGCTGGCCTACGCGGAGGGCCGTGGGACCGGCTGGAAGCAAGAGGTCTTGGTGGAGCTCGACCTCGACCGCGCTTGCGAGGACATCGCTCGCGCCGCCACCGGAGCCGTCCGTGCTCCCACGCCCATGATGCGCAAGTACCTGACGCCCGCAGACGACGAGCACGTGATGGTGCTGCAACCGCTCGAGCCCGTCGGGTGGCTGCTGGCGGTGGGGCTGGGCCTGCTCGGGCTCGGTGGATGGGCGGTGCGCTCCGGTCTGCAGCCCACACCATCGCTGAACCTGCCGCGACCAGGCGCCCGCAAGCTCGACGCACCCGGGCCTGCTCCAGATCTCGGCGATCCATACCGATCGACCGAGGGCGACCAACCACTGCTGACCCGCCCCCTGCGCGCGAGCAACCGCTGGAGGCGACGGCAGCTGGGACGAAGTGGCCTGGTGCTGCTCTTCGCCGTGCTGTCGATCGTCGGGAGCACGGCGTGGGCGATCTCGTTCGGCACCGACGCGGCGCGCCGCCATCGAGTATGGGACCACGGCGTCCTCGGCTCTCATGTAGAGGTCACCGGTGAGCAGCGCTCGCGCGGGTTCGTGTTCCGCACGACGGCGCTGGACGTGCACTACACGGACGCAAACGGGGACCGCCACGACGCGAAGGTCGACTACATGTCGCTGAGCACGGGCCTGGACCGCAGCAGCGACCCCGTCGTGCGCTACGACCCGGCCGACCACGACAGCATCGCGATCTCATGGGCCATGGACGACGATCGCGGACGGCTGTGGCTGGCGCTGCTGGGGAGCGGCACCCTGCTGGTGTTCGGCCTGGGGGCGTTCGCGTTCAACATCCGGCGCCTGCGAACCCTGGCCGGGATCCGCGAGATCGTCCGGAGCGAAGCCAAGGAGGTGTTGCTGACGGTGATCGGCACCACCCGTCAGGTTGCGCGCGGCGATCACATCGCCACCGTCTATACGCTGGAGCTTCCGGGGGGACGCAGGCTGGAGACCACCTGCGCCCACGATCGCCCGCCCTTCTTTCTCGACGTGGCCCAGACTCGGGTGCTGGGGCTTCGCCATCCCACGCGCAAGGAGCTGGTCGTTGCCCTGGAGTGTGACCTCGGGCCGCTCGAGGTCGATGGCGACGAGTCTCACCGTGTGCGCAGCCGTCACAAGGCCAACCTCGAGCGCGAGCGTCAGCGCCAGCAGCAGTGATCGACACCTCGGCATCGACCCGGGCCCGCCTCCGCGGGTGAGCCCTTGGTGGCTGCACCCCGCCGTGGCCGGATCGGGTCGGTCGGCCCCAGCCCTCCGCGCGGGCCCTGATAGACTCCCGGCCTCGAACCCATGGCCGACGCGCTCACGCCCCATCCACGATTTCGCCCTCCCGCTGAGA
>JAHZJA010000703.1 GCA_022601155.1 Deltaproteobacteria bacterium
CCTCGACGCCCGAGCTCACCCGCTTCGCACCACAGGCGACTGACGTGTGGTGACCTCGACGCTCGAGCTCACCCGATCCGCACCACAGGCGGCTGACGTGTGGTGACCTCGACGCCCGAGCTCACCCGCTTCGCACCGCAGGCCACTGACGTGTGGTGACCTCGACGCCCGTGACCCGCTCCGCACCGCAGGCGACTGACCTCGGCGCTGACGCTTGCACACTCAGCTTGGGTCGCGGTGTCCCCCGACCACGAGCGGAGCCCAACTCGTCGCGGCTACTGGCTCAGGGCATCCCACTGCGGCTGCACCAGGGCCACCTGCGCGGTGAGTCGTTCGATGAGCACCTGCACCCGCCGCGGGAGCATGCCACGGTGGGGATACACCGCGTAGATTCCATGCCGACCGCTGACGCTCCACTTGGGCAGCACGCGAACGAGGTCACCGCGCTCGATCAACTCGGCCGCGATGAACGGTGGGAAGCCGCTCACCCCTAGCCCGCTGCGCACCGCCTCGCGGACGACCCAGCCGTTGTTGGTCGAGAGCACCGAGCCCACCCGTAGTGCACACCGCTCGTCACCGCTTTGGAGCGCCCATTGGTCCGCACGCGGTACGTCGGCGTACAGCACCCAGTGGGGTGCGAGGTCCTGTGGGTGTTGCGGCTGATGCTCCTCCACCCACTGCGGCGTTGCACACAGCACATAGCTCCACCCGCCGACGCGTCGCGCCACCAGGTTGGAGTCGGGGAGGTTGCCCGTGCGCAGCGCGACATCGAGGCCTTGGCCGACCATGTCGACGATCTCTTCGCGCGCCTGAACCCGCACCTGCACCTCGGGGTGTTCACGTCGAAGTCGGGCCACGACAGGGATCACCACCGAGCCCGACAACTGCGGAATCGTCGACATGCGTACGGGGCCCTGCAGCGTGTCACCTTCCGAGACCTCGACCAACGCCCGGGCGACCTGCTCCATCGGGCCTATCACCGACGAGTACAGGGCCTGCCCTGCCTCGGTCACGTGCAGCGTGCGGGTGGTTCGATTGAGCAGCCGGATCCCCAGTGCTTGCTCGAGCGCCCGCACCCTCCGCGACAGCAAGGACTTGTCACAGTGGGTCCGTCGAGCCGCCAAGGTGAAGCTGCCCGCCGAGACCACCGCCACGAAGGCGTCCAGCTGGGCGTAGCTCTTTGTTGACGCTAACGCATCAGTTCCGTCGATAATTGTGCCCATCGTCAACGTTCCGTCCACAAACTACCATGGTGAGGCATCGAGAGGACCCCCCATCATGGCAACCATCCAAATCAATCGCACAGTATCCCACCTCCCCGAGGCCGTCTGGGCCGCCTTCGCCGACTTTGGAGGGGTGCATCGCTTCCATCCCATGGTCGAGCACTCGCCGCTGCACGAGTCTGCACCGCAGCAAGGGCTCGGGGCCGAGCGAACCTGCCACTTCTACGACGGCAACGAGGTGCAGGAGCGCATCGTCAGGTGGACCGACCAGCAGGCGATGGAGATCGAGGTCTTCGGAGGCTCGATGCCGCTGCGCGACGCCAACGTCCGCATCGAGCTGAGCCCTCGAGGCAACGGCACCACAGTGCAGATCTCGATGCACTACGTGCCCAAGTTCGGCGTGGTGGGGCGATTGATGGACACGCTGATGATCCGGCGCAAGCTCAGCTCGACCCTGGGATTGCTGCTCGACGCGTTGGACGAGCACCTGCGCACCGGGAAGCCCATCGGCCCCGACTTTGCGCCCGCCAAGGCGGCATGAGCCGCTCGGCGGCGAGCACCGCCGCCCCCAAGCGCCCACGGCCAACGTGCACCGTCGAGCCCCAGCCTCGCCACCGCGACCCACTGCGCCCGCGATCGTGAGCGCATCGGGCGACCGATCTCGTGGCATTGACCTGCGTCCGTGGGTTTTGGGGTGCCGTAGGGCACGATCGAGCGGCCCATTGTTCCGAGCGCGGCGGTAAGCTCGGCCCATGTCCGGCGAGGACGATCGCTCCTTGGTGGAGCCCCCACCTGCCCCCCGCTCCGACGCCGCGCCTTCCCCCGCCGCGCGTCCCACCGCTTCGGATTCGATCCCCGTGGTCGACTCCGGTGCGCACCCCGTCGTGACGCTCGGCGAGGCCCCCACCCTCGTGTCCGCGTCGTCGATGGATGGCATCGATCCGTCGGAGCGTCCGCCCGACGCCGCCGATCTCGACACCGCACTCGGCAACCGCTACGCGGACATCGGCCTGCTGGGGCGCGGCGGCATGGGTGAGGTACGCCTGGCGCGTGACCAATACGTGGGCCGCAAGGTCGCACTCAAGGTCATTCGCCACGGCCGCGCGCATCGACCCCGCTCGCGCTCGCGGTTCATGCGGGAGGCTCGGATTCAGGGCCAGCTCGAGCATCCGGCGGTCGTCCCCGTCTACGACCTGGCCCAGGCCACCGATGGCCGGCCGTACTTCACGATGAAGCGAGTCAGTGGCTCCACGCTCGAGGAGATCCTGACCCGTCTGCGCGACGACGACCCCGAGGCCCGTGAAGCCCACTCGCGACGGCGCTTGCTGGAGGCCTTCACCCGCGTGTGTCTGGCTGTCGACTACGTGCACGAGAGCGGAGTGCTCCACCGCGACCTCAAGCCGAGCAACGTGATGCTCGGACGATTCGGCGAGGTCTATCTGGTGGACTGGGGCCTGGCGAAGCTCTTTCGAGACGACCACGACCACGACACCTCGCCCGAGGACGCCGACCCCATCCAGGAAGCCACGACCCTCGACGGTGAGCACGACGGGCACACCGCCGTCGGCGAGCTGATGGGAACACCCGGCTATATGTCGCCCGAGCAGATCGACGGTGGCGGTCGCCCCCTGGACGAGCGCTCCGATGTCTATGCCCTGGGTGCGATCTTGTTCGAGCTGCTGACCTTCGCTCCGCTGCACGCACCGGGCCCCATCCAGCGCAAGATCGGCTCGACGATCCGCGGCGCCGATGCCCGCGCTCACCAGCGATTTCCCGCGCGTGACGTCCCCCCCGAGCTCGAGGCCATCTGTGTTCGTGCCACCGCGGACGAGCCCGACGACCGCTACGCCACGGCCCGTGCGCTGGCCGAAGCGGTCGAGGCCCTGGGAACGGTCCGCGCATCCGATCCCAAGAAACTGGCCTTCTTCACCGGCCGCGACCAGAGCCAGTCGATGACCGGCTGGTGGGCGACGCAGTTCGGGACCCCTAACTTCGCCGCTCATGGCGGCTTCTGTTCGGTCAATATGGCGGCAGCGGGTCTCTACACGCTGGGCGGCGCTTTTTGGGAGTTCGGCGAGCCGGACTGGGATTACACCAAGTATTTCA
>JAHZJA010000704.1 GCA_022601155.1 Deltaproteobacteria bacterium
GCTCGGACTCGGACGGGGGCTGCTCGTCGGTGGCGAACACGCACGTCTGGATTCGGGTGCGGCAGGCTGCGGCACAGATCCGCAGGCTGCGACGGGCGGCCTCGGGCGAGGACGCCGCGTCGTTGATCGCCCGACGCCCCACCGCCGTCGCACTGTCGAGCTTGAACCAGACCTCACCGCCGGCCTCACCGAGCAACGCGATGCCGCGCTGCACCGTCGCGCGTTGCATCATCGACCCGTTGGTGATGAGCACCTTGTTGAGGCCGCCGAGGCCTTGCTCGGCGACGATGGCCAGCGCTCGATCGACCACGTCATCGAACTGGTGCGAGGTGGTCGGCTCACCGTTGCCCGAGAACGCGATGTCCACCATGCGTCGGTAGGGCGCCTCCACATTGTCCTCGAGCCACGCGGGGTCGCGCACCTGGGTGAGCAGGGTACGAAGCTCCGACTCGAACTGGGGAATGTCGATCGGTGGCGCCGCCCCCCGCACGAGTTCGGGCACCTGGCAGTAGGCGCAGCGCCAGTTGCAGGCGTTGTTGGGGTTGAGGTTGATCCCCACCGAGACCCCGCCCGCGCGCCGTGAGACCACGGGGTACACGTAGGTCATGCCGGCCGCGTCGCGGTCGTGATCGGTGACGGTCAGGCGGGTCATCGTCTCTTGCCCTGCCACAGCATGGCGCACCACGACGGCTCGGTCGAGTCGCGGCTCAGGTCGCCACGTGGAGCACCACCTTGCCGTGGCTACGCCGCTGCGCGAGCGCATCCATGGCATCGGGCAGGTCTTCGAGGCCGAACTCACCGAACACGACCGGGGCGATCGTTCCGGCTTGGATCATCTCGCCGAGGGCCTGGTGCGCCTCCAGGATCTTCGCCGGATCTTGGAGGCGATAGCTGCCCCAGTTGAGCCCCACGATCGCGATGTTCTTGAGCAGGATTCGGTTGGCCTTGATCTCGGGAATGCGGCCGCCCGCGAACCCGATCACCACCAACCGACCGCCCCACGCGATGCACTTGGTGCTGCGATCGAACACGTCGCCGCCCACCGGATCGTAGATGACGTCGGCCCCACGCTTGCGAGTGAGCGTCTTGACGGCATCGACGAAGTCGCCATCGCGGTAGTTGATGACGTGGTCGGCCCCGGCCTGGGTGCAGACCTCGAGCTTCTGTGGCGAGCCCGCGGTGGCGATGACGGTAGCCCCCATGGCCTTGCCGAGCTGAATCGCCGCGACGCCGACTCCGCCTGCCCCCCCGTGCACCAGCAGGGTCTCCCCCGACTGGAGGGCCGCCCGGTACCGAAGTGCAAAGTAGGAGGTCTGGTAGTTGATGAGCAGGGCGGCGGCCTGGGGATCGCTCAGTCCCTCCGGGATCGAAAAACACCCCGTGTCGGGGACGATCATCCGCTGGGCAAACCCACCCATGATGTTGCTCGCGATGACGCGGTCCCCCACCGACATTCGGCTGCCCTCGCCGACCTCGATCACCGTGCCCGCGGCCTCGGTCCCCGGGGTGAACGGGGGCGGCAGCTTGACCTGGTACGTCCCCGCGACGGACAGGATGTCAAAGAAGTTCACCCCGGCCGCGGCGACCTCCACCACCACGCCACCTTTGGGCGCGGTGGGGTCGGGCTGCGTCTGCAGCTCGAGGACATCGCGGTAGGGGCCATAGTCGAGGGCACGCCAGGCGAGCATCGGGGCGGAGTCTAGCAGCCTCGATCCTCGGGTCGGGGTACGATCGCAGCCGCATGCCGCGTGCGCGCCCCGCTGCCCACCGCCACCCGCCACCCGCCGTCTCCGTGCTCCACCACGAGCCGGGCCTGATCGTGGTCGACAAGCCCGCCGGGCTGGTGACCGAGCCGACCCGCGACCCGCTCCGGCCCAGTGTGTTGTCGGTGGTCCGCGCCCAGCTGCAGCGGCCGGCTGACGCCGTGCTCGCGGTGCCCCATCGGCTCGACCGCGACACCTCGGGCGTGCTGCTGCTCGCCCTCGAGCCGGCCATGCTCGCCACCCTCAACGAGGCGTTTGCGGCCCGGACCGTCCACAAGAGCTACCTCGCGGTGGTCCACGGTGTGCCGACGTCGACGTCGGGAACCTGGGAGTCGTTCCTCGGCCAGGTTGGACGCGACCAGCGACGGGTGCGATGGGGAGCGGTGCGGTCGGGCGGCAAGAAGGCCATCACCCACTACGAAGTCCGGGCGCGTCACGCCGACCACTCGTTGGTGGAGTGCCGCCCGCAGACCGGTCGCACCCACCAGCTGCGGGTCCACCTCAGCGAGGCTGGTCATCCGATCGTGGGCGACGAGATGTACGGCGCGCCCGCTGGTGAGCACGCGACGGTTGGCCGTCACTTGTTGCACGCGTGGAAACTGTCGATTCCCAGCGCGGCGGATCCTCGGACCTTCGAGGCCCCCATCCCCGCTGCGTTCGACCTGGGAGGCGCCACGCGGTGAGCTCCGTGTCGCCCATCGTTCCCGCGGTGCCCGGCCGTTCCGCAGTGTGGGGGGCGCAGGGCATGGTCGCGTCGAGTCAGCCGCTGGCCTCGGCGCTGGGGCTCGACGTGCTGCGCAACGGAGGCAATGCATTCGATGCTGCCGTCACCATGGCAGCCGTACTGGCCGCCACCGAGCCGATGGCGACGGGTCCCGGCGGAGATCTGTTTGCGATGGTTCACCTGGGCGCGACCGGCCAACGCCGGGTGCTCAACGCCAGCGGCCGCGCCCCCGCACAGCTCACCGCCGAGAGCCTCATCGATCGGGGACACACCACGATGCCGCAACGCGGCGCGCACACGGTGACCGTGCCGGGTGCTGTCGACGGATGGGTCCGCCTGCTCGAAGAACACGGCACCTGGTCGCTCGCGGATGCCCTGGCGCCCGCCATCGCCGTGGCGGAGCAGGGCTACTGCGTGGCCGAGAAGACCGCCCGAGAGTGGCAGGACGCAGCCGCCTTGCTGGAGCGGGACGCTGATTCGGCTCGACACTACCTCCCTGCAGGCCGGCCACCACAGGCTGGGCAGCACCTGTGCCTGCCCGCGCTCGGACGGACGCTCCGCCTCCTCGCTCGCGAAGGGCGATCGGCGATGTACGAGGGGGCGATCGGTGACGCGATCGTCACCGCGGTCCGACGCGCAGGGGGGCATCTGGCTCATGACGACCTCGCCCAGCACCATGGGACCTGGACCGAGCCCATCGCCACCGACTACCGGGGTCACACCGTGTGGCAGGCCCCACCCAACGGACAGGGCGTGCTCGTGCTCCTCGCGTTGGGAATCCTGCAAGGCCTCGACATGCGCGCCCTGGGTCGCGAGTTTGGCTCGGCGGCGCACGCAATCATCGAGGCCACACGACTGGCGTTCGAGGTTCGAGACGAGCGCTTGGCTGACCTGTCCGAGTCGGCGGTCGAGGCGTTGCTCGAGCCCGCATTCATCTACGGCCTCCGTGAGCGCATCGACCTCGAGCACGCTGCCCCGGCCCGCCCGCGACCCGGCGGCGGAGACACCACCGCGCTGACGGTCGTCGACCGCGACCGCAACGCCGTGTCGCTGCTCAACAGCCTCTACGACGACTTCGGCTCCGGTCTCACGGCGGGCGAGACCGGCGTGGTGCTGCATGGTCGTGGGGCGTGCTTTCGCTTGCAGCCCGGCCATCCCAACTGCGTGGGTCCAGCTCGCCGACCGCTCCACACCCTGCTGCCAGCCATGGTGACCCGCGACGACGCGTTGGTGATGGTGCTGGCGGTGATGGGAGCCCAGATGCAGCCGCAGGGCCAGGTGCAGATCCTTCACCATGTGCTCGACCGCGGCCTAGGCCTACAAGCTGCGATCGACCACCCCCGCGTCGGAATCCGCGACAATGGGGCGATCGCAGTCGACGACGGGCTCACCACCGCCGTCGTCGAGTCCTTGTTCGCCCGGGGCCATCGTCGTGCGGCTGTCGACGGGTATCTCGGAGGCGCCCAGGCCATTGCGCTCCACGACGGGGGCTCTCGGCTGGAGGGCGGCTCCGATCCCCGCAAGGACGGCCTCGCCCTCGGCTACTGATCGGCGTGCACCATCGTCGCGGGCAGCAGCGCATCGGGCACGGTCAGCACCACCCGACGGTCGGGCTGCGTGGGGTGATCGACCGCCAGCTGCCACGCCACCAGCGCAATCGCATCGGGTGTAAACGGTACCCGCGAGCCATAACGACGGTCGCCCACGATGGGGTGACCATGGCGCGACAGCTGCATCCGAATCTGGTGCTTGCGCCCCGTGCCCAGCTCGACCTCCAGCAGGCTGGGTGAGCCTTCCCGCAGCATCCGGTAGCGCAGCCGAGCTTGCTTGCGCCCGGGACCGGACTCATCGTGCAGCGATCCGCGACCATCGGGGGCCACCCGCACGTAGTGGACCAGCGCATGCTCCCGCGGCCGGGGCTTCCCCGAGACCAGCGCGCGATAGATCTTCGACGGCGTACGGTCACGGAACTGCTGGGAGAGCCGACTGGCCCCCTTGGAGGTTCGCGCCAAGACGACGACACCGGCCACGGGTCGGTCGAGGCGGTGCACCAGCCCCAAGAACACCCGGCCTGGTTTCTCGTAGCGTGCCCGGACCCACTCGCGGGCCTGCTCCAGCAGACACGGCTCGCCGCGCCGGCCCGCCTGCGTGACCAGCCCGGCGGGCTTGAACACCGCCAGCATGTGGTTGTCGTCGAAAAGGACCCGCAGCGCGCTCGACGGTGGGCCTGCTTGCTGCCCCTGCTCGGGTTTGCTACCCACGACGCCCATGGCTCGCCGTCGACCGCCCCCAGGCCGAGGCCCCGGCCCGCGCGGTGGGGGCCCCCGATTCGGTCCCGGAGCGCGACGCGGGGCAGGCCCTCATCGGCCGGCCCCTGCCCGACGCCCGAGCCAAGAGTGGATGGTGGAGCTGCTCGAGGACGCGGGCATCCTGCTGACGACCGATCAGATCGACCGCCTGTGGGCCTACCACAACCTGCTGCGAAAACGGAACCACGACCGCGACCTGACGCGGATCATCGCGTTCCGCAGCATGGTGATCAAGCACTACATCGACTGCATGCTGGTGGGGACGATGGCGACGCTGCCCTCACCGCTGCTGGACATCGGAACCGGCGCCGGCTTCCCGGGCATCCCGCTGGCGATCCGAGATCCGAGGCTGGAGCTCACCCTCGCCGAGCCCCGCCCCCGCCGGGTCGAGTTCCTGGAGGAGGCCCGGGCCACCGCCAAGCTCACCAACGTTCAGGTGTTCGGGCACCGCGTCGTCAGCAGCAGCTTCACTCGGCCCATGAAGGGCGTCGTGACCCGGGCCCTCGAGACCATGGACAAGACCCTGCTGCGCACATCGGGATGTACCGTCGCAGGCACGCGGTTCTTCTTCATGAAGGGGCCCTCGGTCGACCCCGAGCTGGCGATGATCCTCGACCGGTTCGGTGACGAGTTCCGGCTGGTGGAAGACCGCAGCTACCGGCTGCTCGACACCGAGCACGAGCGCCGCTTGATCGTCCTCGAGCGTACGCGCGACCCCGCCGGCTCGACCCCCGACAGCGCCGACGCGTAGCCGCGCCTCGTGGCGCGAGGTCCCGTGCTGGCGGCCACGGCGATCGGCGTCGCATTCGAAACGACAACCGCCGGACTCCACATCGGAGCCCGGCGGTGCCGTTCACCCTCGAAGGGTGCGTGTTTGCTCAGGCAGCACGTCGGCGGCGGAGGCGGAGCCCCACCAGGCCGAACAGGGCCAGCATCGACCAGGGAGCGCCACCGTTGCCGCTTCCGGTGGTGGAGCAGTTGCAGCCCTCATCACCGGGAACGACCCCGCCGCTGGCGTCGGTGTCGGTCTCGTCGCCACCGGAGGATCCGGCGGTCGTCATGGTCACCGTCGACGGGCCCGTGGTCGGGGTGCCGCCCGTGGTCTCGCCACCACCGCTGGAGTCCATGGGACCTGCGGTGGAGTCGGCGCCCGTGGTCGGGTCGTCGCCCGTGGAGTCGGAGCCGGTGTCACCCGTGGTGCCGGGCTCGTCCTCGTTCGTGCAGTCGGCGGCACAACCGTCGAGATCGTCGGTGTTGCCGTCGTCGCACTCTTCACCAGCGGTGGCGTTCATCACCCCGTCGCCACACATCGCGGGCGTGCAGTCGTCGTTGCAATCGGCCGTCTCTCCGCCGCCGTCGCAGTCCTCGCCAGCCGTGGCGTTGACCACCGCATCGCCGCACATCGCGTTGGTGCAGTCGTCGTCGCATGCGGCCGACTCACCCGAGTCGTCGCACTCTTCGCCAGC
>JAHZJA010000705.1 GCA_022601155.1 Deltaproteobacteria bacterium
CGCCCTGGCCGAAGAGATCGCCGCGCAGGCTCCCCTCGCCGTCGTGGAGACCCGCGCCTCCGCCCAGCGCTACGCCGAGGCCGGTGAGGCGGCCGCGATCGCCGACTTTCCCGACCAGTTGCGCCGCATCGCCAACAGCCAAGACTTCGCCGAGGGTGTCGCCTCGTTCATCGAGCGCCGCAAGGCGCAGTTCACCGGGAAGTAGTCGCGGATGCAAGGCTGGACTGTCACGCCGAGCGCGTGGGTCGTGGGCTGGGTACTGGCGCTGACCTGCCGTGTCGCCGCCGCCAGCGAGATCCTGGCCCACGAGCGCTACACCCTCGACAACGGCCTCGACGTCATCCTCCACGAGGATCGCCGGCTCCCGCTGGTCGCCGTCGATCTGGCCTACCACGCGGGCTCGATGCACGACGGCTCCCACCCGGGCGTCGCCCACCTGGTGGAGCACCTGATGTTCCGCGGCACCGCCGACCTTGCCGACGGCGAGCTCGGGGAGCGGCTGTTCGACGCGGGGGCGATGGGCACCAACGCCGAGACCCGACCCGACCACACCACCTATCACACCGTGGTCCCGGCCGATCAGCTCCCCCTGGCGCTGTGGCTCGAGTCCAACCGTATGGCCTACGCCCTGCCCGCCGTCACCAACCGGACCGTCGAGCAGGAGATGCAGACCACCGTCGACGAGTGGGAGAGCCGCGTGGCCAGCGAGCGCGATGGCGATGCCTACTGGGCGGCCTGGAGCGCGCTGTTCCCCCCCGGGCATCCCTTTCACGCGCCGGGCCCCGAGACCATCGAGCGACTGCGCCCCGAGCACGCGCAACAATGGATACGGCGCTACCACGGGCCCGCCAACGCCACCCTGGTGCTCGCCGGGGATCTGCCTGCCGATGTTCGCGAGCAGGTGCAGCGTACCTTCGGCCATCGCAGCGGCGGCCAGCGTCCTTCTCGGCCCGAGGTCGCGCGGCACCTACCCGGCGAGCAACGCATCACCCACACCTCGACGCTCGCCTCCACCGCCATGGTCGTGGTGGCCTGGCCGACCCCCGGCCTGTACGAAGCCGGAGATGCCGCGGCCGATGTGCTGGCATTCACGCTCGAGGCCAACCGCCTGTCGTCGATGCTCGATGCCTTGGCGCCGAAGACCTTCCTCGACGTCACCGCCAGTCAGGTCAGCCGCCGGGGACAATCGCTGTTCGTGATCACCGCCCGTGGCAACACGTCGGCCCAGCCCTTGCCCATGCTCGCGGCGATCGACCACGCGCTGCAGCAGCTGCGCTCGAACCCCTTGGCCGACGACGACCTTCGTCGAGCCCGGCGCCGACTGACGGTGGATACGCTGCGCAACTTGCAACGCCTCGATCAGCGGGCGGCCACGCTGCGCCACTATGCGGTCAGCGGCAAGGACCCCGACTGGCTCGACCAAGATCTCGCGCGCTACGACGCGGTGGATGAGCGGGGCGTGGCGAAGTTCGTGGACGACTGGCTGTCGTCCGACCAGCGCGTGGTGGTGCTGGCATCCCCGGCCCCAGGTGCCCCATGAGCTGGAGCCGACGTCGGGTCCTCACGGGGCTGGGGTCGCTTCCGGTCTTGGGGTGCGCGGGCGGTCGGGCCGAGCACCGACCACCGACCACCCCGGACTCGCTGACCGTTCGCGTGCCACCCGTCCACCACGGAGCACTGTCGGGTGCGGCGCGCCTGTACGTCGTGGAGGACCACGGGGTGCCCCTGGTGGCACTGGCACTGGCCGTGCGCGCGGGCCATCGCCGAGAGACTCCCGCTTCGCGGGGCCTGGCCTCGCTGTGCGCGTCGTTGCTGCTCGAAGGTCTCGAAGGTGGTGACCGCCGTGCGCTGCTCGATCGATACGGTGAGCTCGGCACCACTCCGCAGGCATGGGCGGAGCCCGACCAGCTGGTGCTGCAGTGCACCGTCCACCGCGATGACGCCCCCGACGCCCTGCGGCTGATGCTCGACACCCTGCAGCATCCGACCTTCGCCGACGAGGCATTCGAACGGGTCCGAGGGGAGCAACGCGAGTCGCTGCTGGCCACGCGGGGGGTCCCGGTCGCCGTGGCGGGCCTGGGGTTGCTGCTGGGCTCGTTGGGGCTCGACCCCCCGGTGGCCGCCCTGGCCGACGGCACGCCGCGCAGCCTCGACGCGCTGCAGCCCGACGACGTGCGCACGTGGTGGGCGACCCACGGTGCCCTCGGCGATGGCGCCTTCATGCTCGCCGGAGACCTCGACGAGGATCAGGCCCGCAGCTGGGTCGACGCCGCCATGGCGGGAAGGTCCCACTCGACCGCGCCCCCCGTCACGCCACTGGCGGCCCCCACCCCCGAGCCCGCGGCGCGCCTCGTGCTGGTCGTGTGGCCAGGCCTGCCCCAGGCCATCGTCGGCCTGGGCGGTTCGCGAGCCCCGTGGGGCCATCGCGACGAGCCGGCCCAGTCCCTGGCCGACTCGATGATGGCCTCGATCGTGCAGTTCGAGTTGCGCTCGCGGCTGCGCACCAGCTACGGGGTGCTCAGCCAGCGATGGTCGACGACGGCAGGCCCGGTCCGGCAGCTATCGGCCAAGATCGACCCCAAGGACGTGACGCTGACACTGCAGCGCCTTCAGGATTACCTCCAGCGACTGCGAGACGAAGTGCGGCCGACCAACGAGGCGGTGGACCGCGAGCGACGGTCGGCCATGGTCGCGATGATGCACGGTTTTCATGGGCCCGAGTCCGCCCTACGACAGCTAATTCGGCTCGCAGCCACCGATCTACCGGCATCCAGGCCTCGTGAGCGACTGGAGCAACTCCAGCGTCTCGATGCGGCCACCGTCACCGCTGCCCTGCGTACGCTCTTCGACCCCGATCAGGTCCGGATGTGCGTGGTAGGCGATGCGTCGGTGATCGACCGAGCCCGCGCGGCGCTTCCAGCCGGCACTCGGGTGGAGCGGACCCCAGCCCAGCTCGTCGATGGCCTTCACCCCCCGTCGACGTAGCGGGGCGCGGTGTGGTCGATTACCCTTGGGGTGGATGTCGGGGCACTGCGAGCTGTGTGGCGCGCGATGGGACGAAGACGCGACCCGTTGCCGTGACTGCGGCGCGCCTCCCCGTGCTCCCGTCCCGCCCACCGCTCCGGTCCTGATCGGCTCGCCCCACACCGCGGAGACCTCGCCCGCCTCCATCCCGATGCCGTTGCCCGCGATGCCGACGGCACAGGTCCGCGAGCGCAAGCGACTGCCGCTGATCCTCGCCGCGGCTGGGGTGGGTGTGGTGCTCGTCGCGGGCCTGGTCGCGATCCTCGTGTCGGATTCCGACGAGCCCTCGTCACCATCCACCTCGGCCGCCGTGGCCAGTCTCCCGCCCAGCCGCGCGGCCAATTGCGGCGAGCTCGACCAGCTCGCCGGTTCGTGGCGATTCACAACCATCACCACGGGCGCCCGCAAGGACAAGCGTCTGGGAGTGCGAGAGTTCTACGAGCTGGAGGTCACGCTCGAGGACTGCACGGCCAGGGCGGCCCTGTCCAAGGTCGGCCGCGACGGACGCGAGCCGTTCGAAGAACACAAGGTGCCGCGGGCCTACGCCACTCTCTCGCCCGGCGAGGGGATCGATGCGTTCGGCCAGACCGCCACCTTCGAGCTCCGCAACCAGGAGGGTGACGGCTCCGGGCACCGATTCGTGTTTGCCCGCGAGGGTGATCGACTCGTGGGCTCATGGCGACACACCGCCAAGCGTTGGCGCCGACAGGGCCAGTACGGGGTCCTCGAGGGCTCCGCCACCGCCGACCCGCAGCAGATCACCCCCAGTCGCGACACCCAGCCTTGCGCAGTGCAGTGCGTGACGCCGCTCGACTCCACGCCGCTGTACGCTCCGGCCGACCATACGTCGCTGGTCGCGTGCATCGACGCCTGCCGCTGAGGGTTGGAGGGAGCGTCGAGGCGCGCAGCCACACGCTGGGCTTGTGAACGTCGGACCGCGTCGCAGCACCCCGAGCATGTCGATGGGGTTGGATGCAGTGTGCGGCGTGGCTGGCCGACCCTCCCGTGAGCAGCCGGGATCTCAGAGCGGACGCAGCCCGTTGACGGCCGCGGAGGTGACTTCGGCCGTGAGCAGGTCGACGAAGGCTCGGACCTTGCGTGGTAGGTGGATGCGGCTCGGGTACGCCACGAAGATCGGCTGAGTTCCGTCGTTGCTCCACTCGGGCAGGACTCGCACGAGCCGGCCTGCGACGAGGTCTTCATGCACGAGGATGGGCGGCACCGCGCCGATGCCCAGCCCTCCGAGCGTCACCTGACGAACCAACTCGATGCTGTTGGTGGTGCAGCGGCTGGACAACGAAACGTCCAGATGTTGATCGCCATCGTCGAAGCGGACCGTCACCGCGTCCTGACCATGGCCGTACACAACGGTCGAGTGGTCGACCAGCTCGCGGGGATGTGCGGGGGAACCGTGCTTGGCCAAGTAGTCGGGGCTCGCCACCAGGCACCCCTCGAGGTCGGCGAGCTTGCGCACCACGAGCGACGAGTCCGCCATCGATCCGATGCGCACCGCGACATCGACGTGCTCGCCCACCAAGTCGATGTTCCGCTCGTTGAGCACCACCTGCGCCGACATGCCGGGGTTGTCCTCGAGGTAGGTCACCAACAGCGGGCCCAACAGGGTCTCGGCAAACAGCTGGAAGGTGGCGATGACGAGGGTGCCGTGAGGACGCTCGGACTGGCTGTGCACCCAAGCGCTTGCTTGCCGAGCGGCATCGACCGCCTTCACGCCTCGTTCGTAGTAGCCGACGCCAATCTCGGTGAGCTCCACCTTTCGCGTCGTGCGCTGAAGCAATCGCACCCCGAGCTGTTGCTCCAGCTCCTGCATCCAGCGGCTCACCGTCGATCGGGGCATGCCCAGCCCACGCGCAGCGGCAGCGAACCCGCCGCGCTCGACCACCTCGACGAAGACGCGCAGGCGGTTGAAATCGCTCTCCATTGTCTCGCTGACAAGACAGTATAACCCAAATATGGGCCTTCCCACGGGACGAACTGGCCCCATCTTTCGTCCGGTATGAAGGCGATTCGCATCCACGAATACGGCGCAGGAGAGACGCTCAGGTACGAGGACACGCCCATGCCGGAGCCCGGTCCTGGCGACGTTCGAATCCGTGTACATGCCGCGGCCGTCAACCCGGTCGATTGGAAGATCCGCGAGGGGTACCTCTCGGCGATGTTGCAGTACCGGATGCCGCTCACCTTGGGCTGGGACGTCTCCGGCGTGGTGGATGCGCTCGGCGCACAGGTGACTGATCTCGCCGTGGGCGACGCTGTCTACAGTCGACCGGACATCACCCGCAACGGTGCCTACGCGCAGTACGTGTTGGTTCGTGCGTCGGAGGTCGCCGCGAAGCCGGGCCGCCTGTCGCACAACGAGGCGGCCGCGGTGCCCTTGGCTGGCCTCACCGCGTGGCAAGGGTTGTTCGACCACGCCCAGCTCGTACGGGGCGAGCGGGTGCTGATTCACGCTGGCGCAG
>JAHZJA010000706.1 GCA_022601155.1 Deltaproteobacteria bacterium
CGCCTGCGATGGAGAAGGCGCTGGCCAAGCTGGATGGCATCCCCGTCGACATTCGCCCGGTCTACCCGGTCGCGGGCGAAGATGGACCGCGCTGATCGACGCTAGGGGCGGACGGGGGCAGGCACGACTCGCTCCCGGCCCCGCCACGTTGCCCACCATGCGATGCCGAACAGCAGCGTGGCGGGCACGTTGATCATCAGCAGGTTGAAAGCTCCGCCGTGCATGAGGCAGCCCGTGGAGTCGACCACCACCCATCCGAGCTGGGCGGCCAGGGCTGCACGCAACAGCGCGGGGCTGGGTCCGCAACGGCGCAGTGCCAGCAGCAGGACCGCGTAGTGGCCCATGAACCCGACTGCGATCCGACCGTACGCCAGCTCGACCAGCGGCCACTGGGGAGAGGGGTCGAGGCCCATGAGCGCCTCGCGATAGATGGCGAACGGCGGACTGTGCAATCCAAACATCACCACGAGTCCGGTGCCGAGAAACCACACGCAGGCCAGCGCGAGCCACGGTGGTCCCACGGTCGGTGGCTTGGCGGGGCCCGAGCGATCGAGCGCGACGACGACCAGCAGTAGCAGCACGGGCGCGGCCAGCCACGGCGTTCCTCCCGCGTCGGCACGGGTGACCAACGCGAGCTGAGCCAGCCCATCCAGGGCCAGCAACACTGCGACGGAGGACCGCCGCAACAGCGGCGCGGCCGCGGCAAGCATGAGCCACTGGCCGACGACGGTCCCGGCTTGGATGCTCTCGGTCAGCGACCATATCGGCGACGTCGATCCGCCGATGACCTCGGTCCATAGCCACTGCGATGCACCGAGGCCTGCGACCACCGCCCAGACAAGGTTGGCCGCTGCCATCGCCAGGCAGGCCGTCGACACGCGTCTCATCTCCCACCAGCTTGAACGATGCGTGCCCCTCGAGGCGAGCTGCGCGTCGGCCTCGGACACAAAGATCCCGGAATCCGAGCCCAGGGCCGCTCCAGCATCAACATTTTCCCAGACGACCGCTCGGTAGACAATGCTCGACTCTCCGGTAGAATGCCCGGCATGGACCTCTCCTTTTCCGCGGAGGACGAGACCTTCCGCCGCGAGGTGCGCACGTTCCTCTCGGAGGCGCTGCCCGATGGGCTGCGAGCCAAGGCCGAGATCGACGCGCCGTTCGCCATGGAGGACGTGATGCAGTGGCATCGGATCCTCTTCTCCCGCAAGTGGGCCGCGCCCGGATGGCCAGCCGAGTTCGGTGGTCCCGGCTTGTCCCCTACCCAGCGCTTCATCCTCACCGAGGAGCTGGAGCTGGCCGGGACGCCGCAGCTGTCGCCCTTCGGGTTGGTGATGGTGGGCCCGGCGATCATGCAGTTCGGCACGCCGCAGCAGCAGCAGCGGTTTCTGCCCAAGATCCTCAGCGGTGAAGAGGTGTGGTGTCAGGGCTACTCCGAGCCCGGGGCAGGCAGCGATCTGGCGTCGCTCCAGTGCAAGGCGGAAGACGACGGCGACAGCTTCATCGTCAATGGTCAGAAGACCTGGACCACCTACGCGCAGTATGCCGACTGGATCTTCTGCCTGGTGCGGACCAACGGAAAGGTCAAAAAGCAGGCAGGCATCACCTTCTTGCTCATCGACATGAAGTCGCCCGGCGTCGAGGCACGCCCCATGCTCACCATCGGTGAGCAGCCGGCCTTCTGCGACACGTTCTTCGACAACGTGCGCGTGCCCAAGGAAAACGTCGTCGGCAAGATCGATGCGGGCTGGACGGTGGCCAAGGCGTTGCTCGGGCACGAGCGCACGCTGCTGGCGATGGTGGGTCTGTCCCAGCGGTTGCTGCGGCGGATCAAGCGAATCGCGGCCGAGACCACCGTGGGCGGGAAGTCGATGCTCGAGCACGGTGCATGGCGCGGCAAGATCGCCCGCCTGGAGATCGAGCTCGAGGCGCTGAAGATGACGAACTACCGCGTGCTCGCGGGCGCCCAGCTGGGCCACGCTCCGGGACCAGAGTCGTCGATCCTCAAGCTTCGGGGCACCGAGATCAACCAGCGCATGTACGAGCTGGCCATGGAGATCATGGGGCACGACGCGCTGTCTTGGTACGCCGCCGACGGCGTGGTGCCAGCGGCCGAGCAGGGCATTGCCCCGCAGTTCTGCTACGCGCGGGCCAACACCATCTTCGGTGGGTCCAACGAGATCCAAAAGAACATCATCGCCAAGTGGATTCTGGGGTTGCCCAGCGGCAAGTGAGGGACGAGTCATGGACTTCGAGCTGAGCCCCGAACAAAAGATGTTGGCGCAGACCGTGGCGTCGTTCGCCAAGCAGCGCTCGCCCGTGGAGCGCTTCCGAAAGCTCCGCGAGCAACAGCAGCCCTGGGACCCGCAGGTGTGGGCGCACATGGGCGAGCTGGGATGGCTGTCGGTGCCCTTCTCCGAGGACGCGGGTGGCTTCGGCGCCGGGATGGTGGAGGTCGCGATCATCGTCGAGGGCCTGGGCAGAGCCTTGGCCCCCGAGCCCTATCTCGCGTCGGTGGTGCTGGCGGGCATGACCCTCGCCGCGGCTGGATCGCAGGACCAGCACGAGCGCTGGCTGACGCCGATGATGGAGGGCGAGACGGCCCTGTCACTGGCGTACGCGGAGCGGGCCACTCGCTACGATCACGGCGAGCCCGGCACCGTCGCCGCTCGCGACGGGTCGGGCTGGAGGATCTCCGGAGAGAAGGTCTTCGCGCTGGGCGGGGCTCAGGCGCAGCACTTCGTCGTCTCGGCACAGACCCCCGACGGGCTCGGCTTGTTCGTCCTCGACGCCGAAGGCCCGGGGGTGGACCGTCGCGTGGTGCGGACCATCGACGGGCAGGGCGCGGCGCAGCTGGTGCTCGATGGAGCGACGGTCGGCGACGAGCATCGGCTCGGCGAGCCGGGTCCGTCAGCCCGGTCGGTGCTCGGCCATGCGATCGATCGTGGAGCCGCGGCCGCGTGCTCCGAGGGGCTCGGGGTCGCGCAGACGATGCTCGACATGACGGTGGCGCATCTCAAGGAGCGCGAGCAGTTCGGCGTGCCCATCGGCGCGTTCCAGGTGCTGCAGCACCGCGCCGTCGACATGTTCGTCGAGGTGCAGCTGCTGCGCTCGATGAGCGTGCTGGCCACGGTGCAGTCGGAGCATGACGACCCGCAGGTGCGCCAGCGTGCCATCAGCGCTGCCAAGGCCACGCTGGCCAGCTCGGGGCGGTTCGTCTCTCACGAGGCGATCCAGCTGCACGGTGGCATCGGGATCACCGACGAGCACGACATCGGGCTGTACTTCAAGCGCATGCTGTCGCTCAACGCCGTGCTTGGCGACGAGCAACACCACGTCGAGCGGTTTGCGGCCGGGGCGGGTTTTTAGCGCACCGGTTAGTGCGCTACAGCGACAGCGCTTCGATGACCTCGCGGATTTCCGCGAGGTCGGGATCGCCGGGCAGCGCCGCTTCGGCGGCATCGAGCGCGGCCTTGGCGGGCTCGAGCGCGCTGGCCTTGGCGCCGAAGTCGGCGCGCTTGTAGGCCTTGAGACTCTCGGCGTAGGCGAAGATCGCCGAGCCCTTGAGCAGCGGAGCGGGATCGGTCCCGAGCAGCTCGTTCAGGGCTGCGCTGTGCTCGACCTCCACCAGCTCGAAGGTGGTGGCGTCGAGGTAGCGCGCCGTCACGGTGATCGGCGTCTGCTCGGCGAGTAGCTGCGGGGCGCAGGTGCGGATCCGCTGGTGGAAGACCATCGCATCGTTGGGCGCCAGGTGCTGGGGCTCGACCTCGCTGGGGTCTTCGCTCCACTCCTCGGCGCTGGTCTGGATGATCTCGAAGCCGGGGGGCAGCTCGAGGCGAACCTGCACGTCTCGGGCCGCGACGCCCATCGTGCTGACGAAGTCGTCGCCGAACCGGGCCCACGCTTCGTCTGGGTTGCCGATGAAGACCGAGGCGCCCTTGCCCGCATCGGTGACGCTGTCCATCAGGTTGTCGTTGTAGGAGGCGGCGTCGCCCACTCCCACGCCGATCATGTAGATGCCGTCTTGATCGTGAGCGCCAGCGTGCTGCGCGATGATCTCGGTGTCGGTGACCCCGGCGTTGGCGCCCCCGTCGCTGACGAGCACAACGCGGTTGATGGCGTCGTCGGTGTAGTGCTCTTGCGCGAGGGCATAGCCCGTGACCAGGCCCCCATGCAGATCGGTGCCGCCGCCCGCTTCGATCGCCTCGATCTCGGCGACGAGCGTGGAGTCGTCGGGACCATCGACCACGTGACCCCCGAGGATCACGGCGTCGTCGGTGCTCCAGGTGACCAGGGAGACGACATCACCTTCACGCAGGCTCGAGGCGATGGCGAGGCTGCTCTCCTTGAGCATGTCCATCGCGATGCCC
>JAHZJA010000707.1 GCA_022601155.1 Deltaproteobacteria bacterium
CCCGCGCCGGCCAGCGCGGCCCCGGCTGCAGCCGGGGCGCCGCCCGTTCGTCGCCCCGCCGTGGCCTCTGCTCCCGCAGCTGCGCCCCGCCGCGACACCGCGGTCACGGCCAGTCTCCGCCAGGCGCTGACCTCCTATCTCGATGAGATCCGCGCCGATGCCGATCATGCCGATCCGCAGGAACTCCTCGTCCGACTCGACCGCGCCCGGACCTTGGTGCAGTCGATCGCCGACTTCAGCCGCTGAGCTTCCCGTGCCCCCGAGCGCGCGGGCACAGGCTGGGTCCCGCGACGGCGATCAGCTGTCTGCGGGCACGACGGGCAGCCGTCCAGAGTTGGTGCGCGCGACCTGGCGTCGCGGACCTTCTGGCAGGACTTCCTGGGCCAGCCCGACCACCGCGTCGACCCACGCGGGATGGCTGTTGAGTGAGGGCACCAGGACCAGCTGTTTGCCTCCTGCCGCCTTGAAGTCTTCCTCGGCCCGCATGCCGATCTCCTCGAGGGTCTCGAGGCAGTCGGCGACGAAGGCCGGACACATCACCGCGAGCTTGTGTACGCCTCGTTCGACGAGCTTGGGCAGCATCTCGTCGGTGTAGGGCTTGATCCACGGGGTCCGCCCCAGACGTGACTGAAAGCCCACGCTCCAGGCGTCGGCTTCGATACCGAGACGTCCCGCCAGCGAGTGGGCGGTGGCGTAGCACTGCGCGCGGTAGCAGTTGCGGTTGTGCGGTCCGATCGTGCTGCAGCAATCGTCGACCTTCAGGCAGTGCGCGCCCGAGGGATCGCTCTTGTGCATGTGGCGCTCGGGCAATCCATGGAAGGACATCAGGACGTGATCGGGCGACAGATCGTCGAGCACGGGCTGCGCGACCTGGGCGAAGGCCTCGATGAACCGTAGGTCGTCGTAGAACGGTGGGACCACGGTGATGAAGGGCGTGTTCCAGCGCTGGGCCGCTTCGCGATAGACCAACTCGACGCTCGAACCGGTGGAGCTGGCCGCGTACTGGGGGTAGAGCGGCAGCACCACGATGTGATCGCAGCCGGCGTCGTGCAGCCTGTCGAGGGCGGCGGCGATGTCGGGATTGCCATAGCGCATCGCCAGCTCGACCTCGAGCGTGGGCATGCGCTCGGCGACGGCCTTGCGGAGATCCTGCCCGTGCATCAACAGGGGCGAGCCCCGCTCACCCCAGATCTTGGTGTACGCCTCGGCCGACTTGGCGGGGCGAAACGGCAAGATGATCAGGTTGAGCAGCAGCCAGCGCCCGACCGGGTTGATGTCGATGACCCGCGGGTCGTTGAGGAACTGCCGCAGGTAGCGGCGCACCTCCGGAGCCCGCGGGGCATCGGGGGTACCGAGGTTGACCAGCAGGAGCCCGATGCGTTGGTTCACGCGTCGGCCTTGTCCGTTGCCGTGACGCCCGCAGCGCGATTGAGCAGACCCTGGATGCGTTGGACGACCCCTGCGGGGTCGGCGACGGTGCCTTCGGCGAGGTTGGCTTGGTCGTGGAGCAGCTCGATCCAGTCGGCCAGGTCCGCAGCAGGAGCCTCGGCCGCCGCTGCGGTGGCGGCAGCCTTGACGAACGGATGCCCGGGATTGAGCTCGAGGATGCGGGGCCGGACCGGCACGTCGCGGTTGGTCATCCGCAAGATCCGCTCCATGTTGCGCGACAGCCCGCCCTCGTCGTCGACCAGGCAGGCGGCGCTGTTGGTCAGGCGCGACGATGCCCGCACCTCCTTGATGCGGTCGCCCAAGATGGCCTTGGCCTTGGACAGCAGCGGGTCGATGCTGGAGTCGTTGTCGGCGTCGGCGTCGGCCTTGGTGTCGCCTTCGGCGTCGTCACCCGCGGCCTTCGAAAGCCCCAGGTCGCCCTGAGTGACGCTCCGCAGCGGCTTCCCGCCGTGCTCGCTGAGGTCTTGGACGACCCACTCATCGACGGGATCGGTCATCAGCAGCACGCTGTAGCCACGTGCCCGGCAGGCCTCGAGGTGAGGGCTGCGGGCCAGTGCCTCCGCCGAGTCACCCGTGATGTAGTAGATGGCTTCCTGACCTTCGGGCATGGCCTCGACGTAGGCGTCGAGCGAGATCGGTCCATCGTCGCTGGCGGTGGTCGTAAACCGCAGCAGACCGGTGAGCTGATCGCGGTGACCGTTGTCGGTGTGCAGCCCCTCCTTGATGAACACGCCAAACTCTTCCCAGATCTTGGCGTATTGCTCGGGCTCGTCACTGGCGGTGTCGGCCAGCTTGCGCAGCACCTTGCGGGTGAGCTGCCGTCGAATGGCGGCCAGCGACTTGTGCTCCTGGAGCATCTCGCGCGAGACGTTAAGCGGCAGGTCCTCGGAGTCGACGACGCCGCGGACGAACCGTAGATAGGTCGGCAGGAGCTTGTCGCAGCTCTCCATCACCAGCACGCGGCGCGCGTACAGCTGGAGCGCCTTGGCGTCCTCGTTGAACAGGTCGTGGGGGCGCCGCCCGGGGATGTACAGCACCGACTTGAACTGCATGGGTGCATCGAGAGACAGATGCAGCCGCGCCAGCGGGGTGTCGCCCGGGAGCACGAACCCGCCCATCACGTGGCCGTAGAACTCCTGGTAGTCGTCGTCGGACAGCTCTTTGGGGTCGCGCGTCCAGAAGGCGGAGGCCGCGTTGACCTTGTTGTTTTCGCCCTCGTTGGTGCCCTTGTCGTCGATGACCTGGAGCTTGATGGGGTACAGGACGAAGTTGCTGTAGCGCTTGACGATGCCCTCGATGCGCCAGCGGTCCAGGTACTCCTTGCCCTCTTCGTTGAGGGTCAGCTCGATGCGCGTGCCTCGGGTCTTGCGGGTTCCGGGTTCGACGTTGAACCCGTTGCCATCGCTGCTCCAGTGGATGGGCTCGTTGCCAGGGCGGGCCGAGAGGCTGTGGACGTCGATGCGCTCGGAGACCATGAAGGCCGAGTAGAAGCCGACGCCGAACTGGCCGATGAGGTTGAGATCGGGGCGCTTGCCCTCGGCCTGGTCGGCCGCGACCTTCTCGAGGAACTGCAAGGTCCCCGAGTGGGCGATGGTGCCGAGGTTGTCGGTCGCCTCTTGCTGGCTGAGGCCAATGCCGGTGTCCTCAATGATGAGCACACCACGCGCCTTGTCGGCGGTGATCTGGATGCACGCCTCGGCGTCTTGGTCGATGAGATCGGTCTCGACCAGCGCGGTGAAGCGGGCCTTGTCGAGCGCATCGGAGGCGTTGGAGATGAGCTCGCGAAGGAAGATCTCGCGATTGGTGTACAGAGAGTTGGTCACCAGGCGCAGGACGGCGGCGACTTCGGCTTTGAACTCGTGGGTTTGGGGAGTGGCTTCGGACACGAGGACTGCTCCGGGGCAAGCCGGGGACGAGTGGGCGGGCTTTGTCGATGCCACGCGCCGACCCTCGTCCCACGGGTCGGAGCGAACCCTAAGCACGTCCGCGGGCCAGTCAAGATGGCAGCCGCCCGCTCGCACGAAGATCCGCGAATACCGGCCGTAGTGGCTATATCTCGGGTTTTGCGTGCGACGCGCATGTGCGGGGGCCGGGCGCGGTCGGGGGCCGCGGCCGCTGTGGGCTCCACGCTTTTTCGGTGCGGGGTGCGTGAACCGGGCTGCGGCGGGGGGCACTTGAATTACGTACGCCGCGGGCAGGAGCCCCACGAGCCCGAGCATTCGGGCGCGGAGCGTCGTGCGGCAGCGGGTCCGAGCGTGGCCCGTCCCGTACGGCGACGCGGCAGCTCGACATGCGATCGGTCGGCCGCTGACGCGCGGGGCCGCATCGTCCACCACAGCGAAAGAAGAGACCATCGTGCTCGAGACATCCGTTCGAATGAGCCTGTACCTCGCCATCGCGTCCGCGATGGTGACGACCGCCTGCGTCGCCCAGCCGCGACCGGTCGACGAAGATTCGCGAGGGTACGGCGAGCCGGCGCAAGAGTCGTTCGAAGACGCCAAGGGTGAGGCCGTGGTTCCGCTTCCTCGAACCAGCCTTGCGGTCGCGCTGCGCAGCCCCTTCGACACCCGAGCGCACTCGGACCTGTCCAACTGTCCCGCGGATCCGACCGCGATGGCCTGCACGACCAACACCGACTGCACCGACTTCAACCGGCTCAACTCTTGCTACATCCCGCCCGGCGAGGTCGAGGGGCGCTGCGGACACCATCGTCCTTGGCACGGTGACTGGGCCGTCGATCTGTGGGCCGCCGACGAACCGACGCGCGGACAGAAGGCGTATCTCCGCCTGTCGCCCAGCGCCATGGCAGGAGGAACTCCACCCGATACCATTCGGGTTCAGCCGGGCACGCCCCAGTTTGCGTGCGCGAGCGAAGACCCTGCCCAGGGCGGCCATCGGCAGGAGTTCACGGTCTACGGGACCTACGCGGGGGTCGAGCACGAGCTGGGGACGGTGCTGGTGGCTCACCTGGCCAACATGATCTACGACGGAAGCCCTCAGCCCAATCTCGACCCCCGCGAGCTGGAGATCGGTGACGTCTGGGGCCCGCCGCTGGGTGACGACGGGACGATCGTTCCCCCCTGCGATCACACGACGCAGGAGACGTGCACGATGGAAGAGGGCTGCCTGTGGAGCGACAGCGGAACGTGTTTTGCTCGGTGTTGGGTAGGCGAGCACCTGCATGTGGAGCTGACCAACGCCGAGCCCGACACCGAGTCGTGCTGGCAGAACATGTGTGGCCTCGACGGAAAGAGCGACCCCCCCGTGTACGGCACCGACTCGGTCATCGGGATGTTGGGTGGATCGGATGACGGCGACATGTGCCCGGTGTTCGTCAGTGAGGAGCAGATGGCATGCGGCACGTGGGATGGTGATGACGACGACTGCAACGCGCACGGCAGCGACGATCCCGACTGGGAGGACGACACGCAGGACTGCGCCTACTACACGTCGGTCGACACCTGTCGACCGCGCGGCACGTCCAACTGTCAGGCGGGGATCTGGTGGGAGTGCGATGGCACCGAGTCGGCGCCGTGCTCGGACTTCGACGGGGACGAGCTTCACTGCAATGCCCACGGGTTCCTCGATCCGAACACCGCGGACACCCAGGATTGCGCCTACTACCTGCACAGCGACAGATGTGTGGCTCGTGGGACGAGTGACTGCTCGGCGGACTGTGACGCCGCACAGTGCACGGGGGGAGGGTGTTGGCAGTGCAACCCCCCGCGGTGCGATGCCTCCGATCCCGAGCTGTGAGCGGAGACGCTAGGAGGGGTCGTTCGGTGAGCACTCGCATGCACACGGCGTCGTCTCGTCCTCGTCGAGGTCTTCTGGGATGCTGCAAGACACCGCGTTCGGGAGAAGACGCGGCGGGAGGGTCGTGTTCATCGTGGATACCGTGACGACCCACGGCGATTCGATTTCGAGATGCGGGAGAAAGTTGGCACGCGAGGTCGCAGCGCTTGGTCGTACCGCTGATACACTGTTGGACGCGTGGAGCTGGATATCGAGCTACTCGAGGCCTGGCGCGGCGGCGACCAACGCGCTGGGTCGCGGTTGCTCGATCGTCGGACCCGAGAGATCACGTGGTTCTTTCGCAACAAGGTGTTCGACGAGGCCGACGTCCCCGACCTGGTCTCGCAGACTTTCCTCGGCTGCGTCCACGCCCGCGATCGCTTCGAAGGGTCGGCGAGTTTTCGCTACTTCGTCTACTCCATCGCGCACAACGTGCTACGCCAATACCTGCGTACGAAGGCCAAGCGCCGACGTGAGCAGCTGGATTTTGCCACCGTGTGCGTGCATGAACTCGATCCGAGCTCGATGAGCTCCATCCAGATGCAACGGCAGGAACTACGGGCATTCGTGGAGGGGCTTCGCCGCGTGCCCGTAGAGCATCAGGTCGTGCTCGAGCTCAAGTACTTCGAGAACCTCACCGGTCCACAGATCGCCGAGCTGTTGGGCGTGCCCGAGGGGACGGTGCGCACGAGGTTGCGTCGCGGACTGGAGCGGCTGCGGTCGAGGGTCGACGAAGAGCTGACGCGGGTCGATCGCGAGCGGGAGGGATCGACGGGCGAAGAGCTGGAGGCATGGGCGGCCCAGGTGCGTGCACTACGGCAGTCGGCATGAGCGGCGCCAGCCAATCGCCCGTGGTGGGACTGGGAGCGACCTTGTCGTCGGCCGTAGGCGACGGGGAGGAGACGGACAGGGCGGCCGATGCCTGGGCCGTGGCCGACGATGCGGTGCTCGCTGCGGTCAAGGCCGCGGTGCTCGGCGAGGCCCATACGCCCGTACGCCTGGGCAAGTACGAGGTCGAGCGGCCGCTGGGGGCCGGAGCCATGGGGCGGATCTTGCTGGCCCGCGACCCACAGCTCGATCGCTTGGTCGCGCTGAAGATCATCGCGCCGCAGCTGGCCGACGTGCCCGAGGCTCGCCGCCGCATCGTTCGCGAGGCGCGAGCGATGGCGCGGCTGTCCGATCCGAACGTTGCCCAGGTCTACGAGGTCGCCGAGGAGGGCCCGCACCTGTTCGTGGCGATGGAGTACGTCGATGGCCAGCGATTGGGCCAGTGGCTTGCCGAGCGAGCGCGGCCGTGGGCGAAGATCGTGGACGTGCTCGTGCAAGCAGGTCGAGGGCTGGCTGCGGTGCATGCCAAGGGGCTGGTGCATCGCGACTTCAAGCCCGACAACGTCATGCTCGAGCGGGGCGGTCGCGCCAAGGTGGTCGACTTCGGTCTGGCGTCGGGCTCGACCGACTTTGGCGGGCTGCCGCTGTCGGAGGCGGGGACGATGGAATCGCTCGACGCCAACCTCACCGCCACTGGAGCGTGGCTGGGGACCCCGGCCTATATGGCGCCCGAGCAGTGGGAGGGCAGCCGGGTCGACGCGCGTTCCGATCAGTTCAGCTTCTGTGTGGCCGTCTACGAGGCTCTGGCGGGGCAACGACCGTTCGGCGGTGATACGGCCGCGCAGATGCGTCATGCTGTGCTGGAGCAGCGACCGGCTCCGCTACGGGGCAAAGTCCGAGTCCCACGGAGGGTCGAGGCGGCGATCTTGCGGGGGCTCGACATCGATCCCCTGCAGCGCTGGCCTGCCATGGAGCCGCTGTTGCGGGCTCTGTCTCCGCGTGCCCGCACCAAGACGGCCGTCATCGTGCCGATGGTCGCCTTGGGTCTGACCGCGGCATTGTTGTCTCGCACCGGTGACGATGCATGTGCGAATGCGGATGCGCCGATGGACCAGACGTGGAGTCCTGCGGTCCGGGACGAGCTACGCAGCACGATGGAGGCCGTGCCCGTACCGTGGGCGGGCCCCACCGCGGTTGCGGTGGCGGGGCATCTCGATCGCGCGTCCGAGGCGTGGAGGCAGGCCTCCCAGGCCGTATGCGCTGCGGAGGACGCCCCGGCCGAGGCGTCCGCGTGCCTCGAGCATCACCGACGGCGGCTCGCGACCACCATCGCGCGACTGCGAGCGTCGGGGCCCGCCGGGCTGGTGTCGGCCGTGTCCCACCTGGAGCTGCTGGCCGACGCGCGAGCGTGTCTACAGCCGTCGGCGACCGGATGGATCCGGGACCACGACAGCGACGACGCGGTCGTTGTCTCTGCCGACCCCGAGCACGGTGAGTCCGAAACCATCGCTCGACTGGGGCTGCTGTCGATCGCGGCGGGTGCCCACGGCTACGCCGAGACCTTGGCCCAGGGGCGCGACGCTGCGGCCCGCAATCTCGCGGGGGCGCAGGCACGGGGCGACCGTCCCGCGGTTGCGTACGGTGCTTGGCTGCTGGGGCGCGTTGCCCTGCGCGATGGCGATCGTGGTGCGGCGGAGGCCGCGTTTCGCCGGGCGATGGATGTCGCGATGGAGGTCGGGGAGACGTCGCTGCGTGCGGCCGCGACCGTCGAGCTGGTCTACGTGGTCGGCAACGATCGAGAGCGTACGGTGGAGGCGATCACGCTGGCCAACGAGGCCGAGTCGATGCTGTCGGCGCAGGGGGACCTTCCCGTGTGGACGGCCCGACTGGCGGCGCACCGGGCATCG
>JAHZJA010000708.1 GCA_022601155.1 Deltaproteobacteria bacterium
GCCGGGGGGCAGTCGATCGCTGGTCGGTCCACGGCATGGGCGGACCGTCGATGTCGAAGCGGCCCAGGCCTCGCATGCGCCAGACCCAACCGATCCCGTCGAGTGCCGCCACGCTGACGCCGGGCTGAGATCGGGCGCCGTGTCGGCGGCTCAGCCTTCGGGGGGCGAGCACACGTCGGCGGGCGTGATCCAGTCGAAGATGTTGGTCCACAGCTGCGTGATCTCGGGCAGCGCGGCCCACTCCGAGTCGTACTCGATCCACTCGTCGCCCCACACGAACAGCTTGCCCGCGCCTCGCTCCTGCACCAGGGCCGCGGGCTGCGTACCGGGCAGGCGCGCGACCACATCGCTTTGGCCGGGGATCGTCGCGACGACCTCGAAGCCACCCAAGAACGTGACCGACGTCAGCCCCACCGTGATGGGGTGCGGTACGAAATCGGTGACGGGACCGTTGAGCAGCGGCCCCTGATACTCCATTCCCATGGGCCCGAGAATCCCGTTGGGCCACTGCTGGGCGCTGACGGGGCTTGCGGTGTGCCCCGTCATCGACATGAGCCCGCCACCCGCGTTGACCCAGGCATCGAACGCTGCCGCCTCGGCGGGGCTGTACTCGCGCGTGAGCTGATCGAGGATCACCACGTCGTAGGCCGCGAGCAGGGCGGCGTCGACCAGCGGAGGATCGATGCGGTCCGCGCTCGTCCCTCGATCGATCAGCCACTGCTGGAACTGCGACGCCGCCAGCGAGCCCGCGGTCCCCACCAGCGCGATCGCCAGGCAATCGCAGATCCCGTCCATGCCCACATCGATATCGTCGACGAAGCCGTTGCAATCGTCGTCGATGCCATCGCAGGTGGTCTCGTCGTCGGCCACGGGTACACAGGGCTCGCCGGTCGTGTCCCCACCCATACCCACGTCGAACAGCGGTCCGTCGTCGGCGGTGGTGCCCGCGGAGGGATCCGAGGTGACGGTCGAACCGGTGGAGTTGGCGGTGGTGCCCGGCGAGGCCGTGCCCGCCGTCGTGCCGCCATCATCGAGCGGGCCCACGCCGCTATTGGGGGCGGCGTCGTTGCTCTCGCCCGGCGTCGTGCAAGCGGCACCGAGCAACATGGCGATCGCCGAGTAGTGGAGGACCGAGCGCATCGGCATCGGGCACGAGGATAGTCCACGCGACTACCAAATGCTCCCGGTTGGGGCGCCGCTGGTCACCAATTGAGGTGGGCGCCATACGGCAAGGGATCCGGACGCATGTTCGCCAGCGGTCGAGGCGACGGGGCATTGACATCGATGAGCGCGTGCGCCCCCGCCAGGGCGGAAAATCTCAGCCTTCGCTCTCGGAGGTCGGCGCCCACGCGTCTTCATCGAGGTCGGGAAAGCACACCGTGTAGTCGAGCTGGTCGATGTTCTCGAACCCACCACAGCCGTCGCGGCCCAGCCGTCCTTCCCCCAACCGGGTGCCGTCGGGGCGAAGCACCTCGAAGCGGGCGCCAGGGATGGGCGCCCCTTCCTCGTCGACGAGCTTGATGTCGACCCAGGTGGAGGCGGGCCTGCACGACTGCTCTGCGTCCGCCGCCGAGCTGCGGTCGAAGCTCTCCTCGGCCGCGATCTCGCTGGTCTCGAGGGCGGTGCCGCGCTCGTCGGTCTCTCCGGTCATGGTGATGCGCCCGTGCCCCTCAGACCGCACGCCTCGTGGATACGCGAGCGCGCGATGCGATAGAGCCGGTTGATCTGCAGCGTAGGGCCGCGCTCCCGTGCGTCGTCGAGGTACGCGCGAGCCCACGGCAGCGATGGATCGAGGTCGAAGTCGCGCCCGAACGTACACATGAGGTTGAGCAGCTTGCACACGTCTTGCTGCGATCGGACGCCGTAGCCGAGTGCCTTCACCACGCCGTGCAGCACCAGCTCACCGAGTTGATCGTCATCGAGCCCACTGCACTCGGTCTGAAAGCACGCGCGCAGGTGGGCCGACGCGCGCTCGACGAAGGCGGCGGTCGCTGGCGCGATGGTAGGCACCTGGGCTGCCCGTATCCACAGGGCCGTCATGCCCTGAACCTCCAGTGCTTGCCACACACCATGCACGCGTGCCGAACCAAACCGGGGGGGATGGGGCCGTCGTTGCCATCGTCCCACGCAAGGGCCACATGCCCCGTCGAGTGGCGCACGTCGACGTCCCCCTGGAAGCCGGCGTGGGCGGACCGGTGGCTCGCGTTGCGGCGATCGACCCAGCCGTGCGCTTCGTACTCGTCGACCGCCACCGGGTGAGGGTGCCCTGCATAGCCGGCCACACGCGAACGATACTCGTGGGACTGATTGGCGTTGTCGACTCCGTACGAGTATGCGATGCGCCCGCTGGGCTGATGCGGACGCGACCGCAGGGTGCGGGCGGCAATCCGGGCGGCGGCTGGATCGAGGGCCGTGCGCGTCACCAGACGCAGCGCGGACAGGCTCACGCCCGCAGTCCACGCCACCACGCGCTCGGCCGCGAGCTGTCCGGCGAGGCGGGCCGCATCGTTCACGTTCGCTGGGGGCCACGCGGTGGTGTAACCCTGCTGCGTCCGAGCCCGCAGGGCAAGCTCCACGTTGCCGATGGCGGCATTGGGCATGTTCGCCTGGATCGCACGCCCGGCGGCCTTGGCCGAGCGACGCAGCGAGTGACGTCGGTAGTGACCACGATCGCTAGCAAGCATGGCTGCGACCGCTCCGGTGGTGAGGTCGTTGATCACGTCCTGGTCGTTGGCGAACAGCGAGATCCTCACCCGGTAGCGACCGCGCCAGGGATGGCCGAGGTATCGCTGTCGATGACGCCACAGGAGGTCGTGCGATGTTGCGGCATCGGCTCCTGCCGTGTGGGGCCCGAACCGGGGTGATCCGTTGTGGACTGCCTCATGGACCAAGGTCCCCACGTGGTTGAGTAGGTCACCATCCACGCCGCCGTCGGCGGCCTCTCGGATCTGGTCCGCGTTGAGGGGAGCACCCCGCCGACATGCGCTGACGGCCTTTGCGGCCAGCTCGACGACCGATCGCAGGTGCGGCGAGCCAGTGTGACCGCCAAAGTGCTCGAGGGTGGAGGCCAACGTCGCACTGATCCCCACGATGGCAGGATCGCGATGGCGGTAGGCAGCCGCGGCCGCGGTCGCGGCAACCAGACAGAACTTACCGAGATCGGGGTTGAGCTGGCCGGGGTAGGCGGTCTCGTGGGCATAGATGGCTGCGGTGGCCGCTCGTGCCGCTCGGGTCGCGGCATTGCGGATGCGCTCGCGGCGACGGCGGGAGGCCCGGCGACGGCACATCGAGATACCGATGGTCGCCAGGGCTGCGATGTAGCTGCCGGCCCCGCCCCCAACCCGGAAACGATCGGCCAACGACACCGCGTGCCGAGCGAGGCGCGCGTCGGGAGACCAGGGGATACGGTCACCACCGAGCGTATGGTTGTCGTCGTAGATCGAGCCGTGGTGCATCGCGGTCATGGCGACCACGGCTGGCGGTCGAGAGCGCAGCATGGACGGCGCATATTCGTAGTCCACGTCACCGTTGACCACGACGAAGCGCTCGCGCGGGGTGTAGGGCGCGTGGCCCTGGCGGATCTCGTGCCGTTCGACGCGTGCCCCCATGATCGCCGATGCGCCCACCCGAGGCCAGTCGTTGACCGGGGTGTTGGGGTCGCGGGTGATCTGCCCGGCCGCTGCGACGGCCTTGTCCTTGATGGTGCGCGCTGGATTGGCGGCGACGGCCGCCGCCGCCAGCTCGCCGATGACCGTGTTCCACCAGCCGAGGTTGTGGGCCCGAAGAGAGGGCAGGGCTCGTTCGGCCTTCAGTTGCTGGCTCACCCGCCCTGCCCCGCACCCCCGGATGAGACGAATCTGACGTGCCGCCGACACGGCCGCACGAGCACACTCGCGCAGCGGCATGTGGTTGCGTCGGTGATGGCTCTGCGACGCCGCGAGCACGGTCGCCAGCGCCAAGGCCAGCTCGTACACCGCGTTGCGCTGCGACATCGGGAGTCGCCGGGCCTGCGCGAGTCCCCAGACGTACCGCATCACCTTGCGCGAGCGTCGGACGGCGATGCGCTCCGCTCCCGGACCCGGCCTGGCCGAGACTCGTCGCGCCGGCGTGGCGACGCCGGCCGGGTCGTCGCGAACACAAATGTACGCGACCAAACCCGAGCCGTTGGTGTCGTGCTGCGGCCGAGAACCTCGCTCGACCCAGCCCCACGGGAAGACCATGTGGCGCACGGCGTCGACCCCCATGAATGGCCACAGCACGAGGTTGCCACCCGCCTGACGGATACGAGCCATGAACTGGGTGGCCATCGGGCTGACCGTCTGCCGCGGACCGATCCAGCTCAGGCCAAAGGCCTCGGGCATGTCGTTGGCGAGCTGGTAGTGGTCGCGGTCCCAGTGCGACACGATGATGAGCGGCTGGTCGCACAGGCACGGCCGGGTCGGCGGCGCGGGTTGCTTGGCCCCGTTGGTGCTGTAGCCGAAGTCGAAGAAGGCCTGGACGTGGCCGTCGGCACCGATCAGCGCATTGCACGAGCCTTGACCAATATCGAATGCTGCGACGATCGGCTGCCACAGTGCAGTCCCGCACCCAACACAGTTGGCGCCGCCTGGCACCACCCCGCAGTTGGGGCAGGTGACGCGCTGCATGGGGTTGTTCGTCCCTGGTGCGCCCGAATACGCCATGGGTGAATCCTTGCGCTCTCAGCTTTCGCCCAGTGGGGTATGCAGCGCATCGAGCAGCGACTGCGTCAGGACGATGGGGTTGGCGTCGTGATCGGGCAATCGCTGCAGCTTGGTCAGGACACACGGCTGTTGATCGCCCAGGGCCAGCGTCCGTTGGTTCTGTAGGCGCATCCAGCTGTTCTGATGCTCCGTTGGTTGCGGCAGCGGCTGGATCTCCAGGCGGTACCACCGACCGAGCTCGGGGGCTGGCCATCCGTGCTGCACGAGATCGTCGCCATCCATATAGGCCTCGTACTCCATCAGCGTGGGCATCGTGCCGCCCGCGCCGACGAGCCAGTCCTGGTACAGGTGCTGGGCCTCGACGAGGGTGGCCCGCTCGGCATCGCTGGCCCCCTCCATCGCGCTCACGAACGAACGCGTGCCCAGCCAGCGGCGGACGGCGAGCCCCTGCGCGTTGAAGTTGATCGTGGTGAGCGCTCCAATCAGCCACCAATAGTCGATGCACCCCATCTCCACGAACCAGGGTCCCCCGTGTGCGCCCTCGAGCAACGAGCACTGGCCGATGACCCCCAGCGGGACCTTGACCACATTGTGACGCTGGTTGCCGCGGGCCGTGGCCACCTTCCGCTTCTTGAGCGACTCGATCCCGCTCCAATCCACATCGTCGACTCGCCGCTTTTGCGGCGCGGGTGGAGGCGGGGGCGGAAGGCGGCTTCCTTGTTTCTTGCGGGACACGAAGAAGACTGGGCGCAGAGACAGCTCGTTCAGGCCTCGTGAGCTTCCAGCAGCGCCTGCTGGGTCGGCTCATCGTATTCACCCGTGGTGGGCAGTGCCTTGACGGTCTGGAATTCGAGCACCGCCTCGAGGAAGCGATCCGCATCGACCTTGGCGTCCTCCAGATAGCCCAGCGACATCAGCCGCTGGGCACCACCGCGCGGCGATTCGATCGGCTCGAGACGACCGATCTCGATCTCGAAGGTTTGCTCGAGGTCGGCTGGGTCGAGGAGCTCGAGGCCGGGCACGTCGGGGGGCGCGACGCGGAGGTGGAGCACGGCCCGCTTGGCACGCGGCGGCACGCTCAGCTCGATGGCGCCGTGCTCGTCGGTCTGCGCCGGCTCCTCGGGCTCGCCGTCGATCTCGATGCGATAGTCCCGGCCGGCCAACGGCTCTCCCAGATGGTCGAGAAATCGGAGCTGGAGGTGCTCTGGAACCCCCTTGCGGACGAAGACGTTGACGCACTCGGTCTGGATCGGGTGCCGGATCAGCCGCAGGGGCGGCACCACC
>JAHZJA010000709.1 GCA_022601155.1 Deltaproteobacteria bacterium
GACGCTCTTCCGTTTCCGGGCAAGCAATCGCTGGCGCCGTTCGTGGCCCGGGCCGAGGGTCGCACCACCGAGCCCCCCGAGCCGGGTCGCGCTCCCAAGCCGACCAAGGTCACCAGCGTTCCGACCGAGGCCTGCGAAGAGAACCCGGAGGATTGCGGAACGGCGAGCCCGCTACGCGGCACCGCCTACTGGATCGTCACCGTGAGCAACAGCCGCGGCGATTTCTATCACGAGGCCTCGCAGCTGTATGACCCCAAGGACGGCATGTTCTTCGACCCCCGTCGCCCCGGGACGAGAAGCAAGGAGCCGCTGGCCGAGACCGATGGGTCCGAGGCCTATCGACCGACATGGATCTCGCCCTCGGGGGCGCTGTCGATGAGCTACGATGAGCTCGTTCGGTTCGAGGGAGGCATCGTGGCCAGAGATCTCGCGGGCACCTGCGGGTTCTGGGGCGGTGGCTGGACCGTCGACCTCGGCGGCTGACGACCACCGCCCGGCCTCGCTTGCCTGCGGGCCTTCGGACGAGACTGGACCGTCGACCTCGGCGGCTGACGACCACCGCCCGGCCTCGATCACCTGCGGGCCTGCGGGCGTGACTGGACCGTCGACCTCGGCGGTTGAAGACCACCGCCCGGCCTCATCTACCTGCGGGCCTTCGGGCGTGACTGGACCGTCGACCTCGGCGGTTGAAGACCACCGCCCGGCCTCATTTACCTGCGGGCCTGCGGGCGTGACTGGACCATCGACCCCGAGGGATGGCGGTCCGGCCCGAGAACGGGCTCCACTCCTGCACAGAGCGCCTCCGTAGACACACGAGCGTCAGGGCGCCTAGATTCGACACCAGGGTCCGATCGAATTGCGGCGGATCGACACTGGACTGTCTGAGAACCTCATGAAGACCTTATCTTATGCCCACCCTGTGTTGATCGGCATGCTCGCGGTGCCCTTGCTGACCGCTTGCCCCGGTGACGACACCCCAGCCAGCAGCAACGACACGACCGGAGCCGCCTCCACGACGGGCACCGTCGACTCGTCGACCACCAACGCCGCGGACTCCACCACCGTGAGCGAACCGGATGACTCCACCACGGTCGCCCCGCCCGATACGGATACCGATACCGATACGGACACGGACACCGACACGGATACCGACACGGACACCGACACCGACACCGATACGGCTACCGATACCGAAGGCGTCGAAGGTTGCGCGTGCATCAACAGCCAAAACAAGGTCGAGTCGACGGCCACCCCCGACGCTCCAACGTGCGGAGCACAGCTGTGCGACACGGTCCTGCTGACGTGCAACGCCGGTTGCTTCGAGCAAGGCCCCACGCTGACCAACCCCGAGGCGTTGCAGTGTGCCCTGGCCGCGCTGCGCGACATGACCCCGGGGATCGTGACCTGGAGCTACGAGGAAAACGGCGGGCAGTTCACCAACGAAGGATACATCCTTCGCAACGAAGACGGCGCGGCCGTGCGCCGCAGCTGGGGCTGGTCAGACATCACCTATGACGCTGGAAACGCCGTCCTTGGCGACACGGAGCCTCCGGCGTTCTACGACGCCTGCTCGACCGAGCCCGACGACCAAGCTCGCTTCAACTGCCTCCGCAGCGCGCTGACCAGCCAGACGGCGGTCTGCGACGACGGCTGGAGCTTCGAAGACTTCTAGTCGAGGACGAAGCCGCGCGGCTCGGACACCACTGCCCCCGGCGGTCCGCGACGAACCACGGCTCGTGTTCCAGGCCGACACACAGCGAACACGGTGACACACGACATGACGGCGGGTTGTGATTGGGCTGAAGCTTGCAGGAGCACGGCCCAACTCACGCCGGGCGCGCCATGACCAAGACCCACTCTCCAAGTGTACCTTGCCGCGCCGCGCCCAAGGCTCCTGCGCGCTCTTCGTCTCCGGTGCTGCGTGGCCGTGGCCGTCCTCTGGACCAGGCCACCCGAGAGTCCATGGAGCAGCGGCTCGCCTGGGACTTCTCCGACGTCAGGGTCCACGACGACCGCAGCGCGTGGGACTCGGCCCGCACGCTGGGGGCTCGCGCGTGGACGATGGGCACGAACATCGCTTTTGATCAGGGCGAGTTTTCCACCTCGACCACCAACGGCCGCGCCCTGCTGGCCCACGAGCTCGTCCACGTCGTGCAGCAACAGCGGCCCGGACACAGCGCAGGCCGGGACACCGCCGAGGCGGAAGCCAGTCGGGCCGCGCACCGGGTCGCCACGGGGGAGTCGTTCGCCGTGGAGACCTCGCACCAACCTCGGGCCCCGTTGTTGGAGCCCAGCAAGAAGTCCAGAGCGATCGACCCCGCCGCGACGTTCGTCCCTGATGGCAACCGGGACATCGTGAAGATCCGTGGGATTCGCAAGTACCTGTACATCACCACGATCGACGGCAGCCCGCTGTTGAGAAAGGGAGCGACCAGTGCCGGCCCTCTCGTGGAGAGCACCCGGGGTGGACGCGCGTTTTCCTATTCGATCTACGCCAAGTACGACAACATCCAGTCGAACCTCACCGTCGTTCCGGGGCCCGACTACAGCACCGTGCACTCGAGTGTGTTCCCGTCCGTGCAGTTCAACGTGACGGTCGTCGGCAAGCCGACACCCCCCAAGCCCAAGCCACCCGTCAAGAAGCCACCGGGGGTTCTGGTCGCTTCGAGGGTCGAGGGCCACTCCCTCAGCGACGTCGAGCAGGCCGGCCAGGGCGCGGCCGGTCCCGAGGTCGCCGCTGCGCTCGCCTACTACCGCAACACGACCGTGGGCCAGGCGCTCGACGCCGCGGCAGGCGACAGCGCCCAGGTATGGAAGGGCGAGACCCAGCGCAACCTGCCGCTGATCGACGCCATCCGCTATGTCTACTACGTCACCCCCAGCCGAATCTACGTGATGGATCGCAGCGGCTTCGTGCTCGATCACGTCGACCCCAAGGCCAACCTCGGGCAACAGCTGCTGCAGAAGGTCATCCCGGGTCCCCAAGAGCTGGCGACGTTCAAGCGAGGCAGTGTCTCCCTGCCCCCGGGCGCCTACTTCATGGGCGGCATGATCCAAGGAACGCGCCGCTCGGCCACCGCCCAACACTTCGCGCCTCCCCTCGCGGTCAGCACCGATGGCGTGAAGATGGGCTCGGGCGAAGTCTCGGTCCAAGGCGTGCGGAAAGGAGCGGGGCCGTTGATGGCTCAGTTCGCAGACGCGCGGAAGACCAAGGGCGGAATCGCGATCGTCGTCTCGAAGTCGATGGCGGGCAACAAGCCGATGAAGCGCAACTGGCACAACGTTCGCCTCGCGCTGCAGCAGGCCGTGCCCCTGCTCCCGCTGGCCTTCGCGCGCGAGTGGGCCCGCGTGCGGGCCGACATCGTCGGTGAGCTGTCGGACCTCGTCCTCGACGAGGGCATCGACTTCGTCGTGGAGAAAGCAGGTGGCCCTGTCGCTCAGGTTCTGCTCCAGGGCTGGAGTGTGTCGATGAAGGCGCTCCAGGGCAGCGAGCTGCTGAACGTCGCCCTCTACGCCCAAAACGAGACGGAGATCGGAATCGCAGCGCAGGGCTTCGCCCGGATGGCGGTACAGCAGGCCATCCAATCCACCGTCTCGAGGCTCCGCAGCGGCGGCAAGAAGGCGTTGGACAAGGCGAGGAGCTCGCGCTCTGGCGGCCCGAAGCAATCGGCACCAGCCCAACCGGCGGCACCTCCCAAGACCGCTCCCAAGGCCTCCCCCAAGTCCGACACCCCGACGAAGTCCGCCCCAGCCAAGCCTGCCGCGACGCCCAAGGCTCCGGCCGCGCCAGCCCCCGCAACGGCACGCGCACGGACCCAGTCATCCCCCAGGATGAAGCCGTCGGCCCCAACCAAGACCCCCGCTCCAGCCAAGACGCCGCGGGTCGCCCCCCCCTCGGCCGCAGACAAGTCCACCACGGCACCGCAGCGACGCAAGACCGACGATGCTGGTCACTCGCTCGAGATCCCCGACGACATGATCCCGGGCACCGCTGCCTACGAGGCCAAGAACGGAGCGCCGAAGACCAAGGCCGGTGGAGAGCCCGAGCTCGTACAGGTCCCCGCCGGAGGTTCACCGCGCCCGAGCGGGCCCCGTCCATCTCGATCTGGCTCGCAGCCCGCTCCCGGCGGCGCTCCCTCGCGCCACCCCAAGACCTCCAAGGCGGCCGACGGCAAGACGGCGCCCAAGAGCGACGCCGACCGGGTGATGGACATGGTCGACCCGCCGGAGGTCGTCAAGGCCCGACGAGAGCTCGACGAGATGCTCGAGTGGCTCGGGGGCAACGCCGACTTCGACGCCAAGCCGCACCAGAGCCCAACACCCACGAAGGCTGCCCCATCGAAGTCGGCTCCGTCGAAATCCGCTCCGTCGAAATCCGCTCCGTCGAAATCCGCTCCGTCGAAATCCGCTCCGTCGAAGTCGACACCATCGCGCAGCGCGGGCGCAGCCGGGCCGGCTCCGCGAGTTCGCCCGGCCCCCGTGGGCACCTCCAGCGCCAAGGCCCCCTCCACGCCGCCACGAGTCACGCCCACCCGTCGCCCGGCCACCGCGGCCAAGCCCTCGAAGGCCGACCCGCACCCGCAACGCAC
>JAHZJA010000710.1 GCA_022601155.1 Deltaproteobacteria bacterium
CGACCAGCTGGTCGATCCCCTCGGCTTGCTCGATCGTCTCCGCGACACCCAGTGTCCCGCGGTACAGGTTGCGAACGATGCACTGCGACACCCGAGGGTCTTGCCGCAACAACGCGGCCAGCTCGGCCGGACCGTCGAAGCTCCCCAGTCCGCCGACCTGCCCGGTGGCATCGATGGGCTTGCCATCCTCGGTCGGGTGATGGGCCCCGATTCCATCGAAGTGTCCGAACGCAAAGCCCACGGGGTCCATCAGCGAGTGGCACCCGGCGCAGGCGGCATCGGCCGTGTGGGCCTCGAGCTGCTCGCGGAACGTCAGATCGGGGTCCAGCTCGGGGAGCTCGGGATTGACCCGAGGCGGCGGCGGCATGATCTCCGTACACAGCAGCATCTGCTGCACGAACAAGCCCCGCCGAGTGGGTGAGGCCCGCGCAGGCTGGGCAAACAGGCTGAGAAACGAGGGGTGGGTCAGCAGTCCGCGACGCCCCTGGTCCTGCGGCACCGGGACCTGTGCCCACGGCGTGTCCGGGGGCTCGATGCCGTACAGCTCGGCCAGGTCCGCATTGACGAAGGTATAGTCGGCGTCGAGCACCGACAGCAGATCGATGTCCTCGTCGAAGACCACGTGCTCGATGAGCCGCTGGGTCTCCTGGCGCATCGCGGTGGCCAGGCGCTCGTCGAACTGAGGATAGACCTCTGCGATCTTGCCCGTCGTGGGCAGATCACGGAGGCGAAACAGCTGGTCGAAGTAGTCCGCGACGGCCGTGCGTGCGCGGGGCTGCTGCAGCATCGCCCACGCGGCCTCCCGAATCCCAGCATCATCATCGAGACCTCCCGCGTCGGCCAACGCCATCAGCTCGGCGTCGGGGGTATGGCCCAACAGCAGCAGTGCCATCCGCGTCGCCAACTCGCGCGGCCGCAGCACCCGATGCTCCGAAGCATCGTCGGGCTCCCCCACCTCCACCACGTATAGGAAGCTCGGCGCCTGCAGCATCGTGGCCAGCACGAACTCGAGGCCGAGTCCGAAGCCCGCATCCAGCCGCACGGCGCGACCGAAGGTGACCAGCGCCTCCAGCTCATCGGCTTCGATCGGTCGACGCCACAACAACGGGCCCAGCGTCTCGACCACCTGTGCGTAGCAAAGATCGGGATCCAGACCCCCTTCGATGCACGGCGCGTGCTGAGCCAGGACGGCGGAGTGGGCAACGGCGGCCTTGGCCACCGCCCGCGCCGAGTGCTCGTAGTCTTCGATCTGGGCGGGCGACAGCGACAGCTCGACCGCGGCCGAGGCATCGAAGCCGCCGTGCGTCGGATCGGCGGGGGGCTGCGCCGCCTCGGCCGGCCTCCGGCCCCAGCAACATCTCGATGGTCGCGCTGTACTGCCGACCCAGCAGCAACCGCATGCCCCCGGGCGGTGGGGTGACCGTGGGCACCTCGGCGTCGCCGTCATCGGTACCCGAGGAGGTCTCGTCGGCGGCGGTGTCCCCGGTCCCACTGCCATCCCCGGGATCGGCAGCCACGGCACCATCGCGACAACCACCGACCACAGCGGACGCGAGCACCAGCGGAGCCAGCCAGGGGCAAGTCTTGCGCGCCTTCGCGTTCATGCGGCCACTGTCCCAGCCTGGTGGTGGCCGACTCGACACGAGCCGACTCCCCAAACCGCTTCGATCATCCCACCCAGCGACCGCCAAAGATACGAGACGCCGAAGACAGTCTCCGACGTGCGAACGACGCTTCTGGGATGTGGATGCCCGCGCTACGGCAGAGGCACGATCAGCTGCTCGCGACGCTCGATGAACAGCTCGCTGCCGACGAAGTCACCCGCATCGAACTGCGTTTGCTGCAAGCGGCTGGCCGTGACGCGCAGCGACTCCGCATCCAGCATCAAGCCGAGCGTCTGCAGTCGACCGAAGTCGAGAGCAGTTTGCCCGACATCGTCGAGCACACAGGTGAGGTCCGCACCGACAGGATCGCCACCTTGCAGACCGGTCAGGCGCACGGTGATGAGCTCGTCTTCGTCGGCGGCTTGCCACCGCAAGACCAACGCGTTGTTGGCCAGCTCGCGCTGGTCGGCCTCGCTCATGTCGAGGCCCAGCGGCGCGGGCACGATGCCCTCCGCCCGGAACGGCGGGAACTCGTCGGTCTGGGATCCCTTGGCGTCGACCGTGACGCGAGCACCACCGTCCGCGTCGAGATTGCGCGGGGCTTCCTCGCCGACGTAGAGGTACTCCAGCCCGGACATATAGGGCAGCAGATCCGGCCGGATCATCAGCGGCAAGTCGATGCTGTGGTTGCCGATTCGAACCGCGATGTCACCGGCGTCGACCAGGCGGAGCTGAAGCAGCTCGCCCTGTGGAATCTCGGTGGGCTCGACCGTGACCAGAGTGTCGGTGACGACACAGTCGCTGGGTTGGACCACATCGGTCGCCAACAGGGGCATGTCGATGCGGGCACGAACGAAGTCTTGGTCGAGACCACGCACGAACGCGAACCGGGCCGAGATTTCGAATGCCTCCGAGTCGTTGACGACATCGGGGTCGGCCTCGGGCTCGAGCACCACGTGCACTCGTCCCAGCCGCAGCTCCTCCGTTGCCTCGGGTGGCGCATCGAGCTCTTCACCTGTGCAACCACTCGCACTCACCGCAAACGCGGTCAGTGCAAGCGCAGCCAGTCGGTGCTCTGGCGACCTCACGACATGAAAAATACCCCGGCCTGGACACGCTGTCACGGAATCGGGATGCTGCAGGAGCAAGACCACGGCAACGACACGACGCTTGCGGGAAAATCGCACGTGCGCGGCGGCCGCTGCCCTCGTGGATCTGGAGATCTCGTCGAATCAGAGCCCCGGTTTGCTAGCGTCGCCGACCATGCCCGTGGTCTCGCGTCTCGAATGTCAACAGCTGGCGACGCTCGCTCGCCTGTCGCTCGACAATGACGAGGCCGAGCGATTGGCGTCCCAGCTCGGTCCGATCCTCGCGTACCTCGAACAGCTCCAGGCCGTCGACACCACGGGCGTGCCCGAGCACCTGCCACCTGCACGCCCGGGCAGCGCTCTGCGACCCGACGTCGCCGTGCCACCACTGGCGACCGCGCAGGTACTGGCCAACGCGCCCGCCGTCCGCAACGACCAGATCGTGGTCCCCAAGTTCAAGGAGGACTGAGCATGGAGCCCGTCGACATCGTTGCGCTGACGGTCCGCGAGCTCGCGACGCACGTCCGCGATGGCTCGCTGCGAGCGACCGACGTGCTCGCTGCGTTCGAATCTCGCGCGGACGCCACCGAGCCCGCGGTGCAGGCCTACCTCGTGCGGGCACGAAGCCAAGCGGCCGCGGCCGCCGAGGCGGTCGATGCCGCGCGTGCCCAGGGTCGCACGCTGGGCCCGCTGGGCGGCGTGCCGCTGGGGCTCAAGGACATCTTCGTCACCGAGGGTTTGTCCACGCGCTGCGGCTCGCGGATCCTCGAGGGCTGGATCCCTCCGTACGACGGCACCCATGCCAAGCGACTACGTGACGCGGGCGCGGTGATCATGGGCAAGCTGGCGATGGACGAGTTCGCGATGGGCTCGTCCAGCGAGAACACCCCCTACCCTGCGGCCAAGAATCCGTGGGCCATCGACCACGTGCCAGGCGGTTCGTCGGGGGGCTCGGCGGCTGCGGTCGCGGCCGGCAGCTGCGCGGCGTCCTTGGGCTCCGACACGGGCGGCTCGATCCGACAGCCGGCCAGCTTCTGCGGCGTGGTCGGCCTCAAGCCGAGCTACGGCCGCGTCAGTCGCCATGGCATGATCGCGTTCGCCTCGAGTCTCGACCAGGCCGGGCCGCTCACCCGCGACGTGCGTGATGCCGCGACGCTGCTGCAGGTACTCGCGGGGCCCGATCCCCACGACGCGACCTGCCTGGACGCCCCCGTGCCCGACTACGTCCAGGCCTGCGATCTTCGCCCCAAGGGCCTGCGGGTCGGGGTGCACCGCGAGGCTCTCGTGCACGACGGCCTCGACCCCGCGGTGGCCCGAGCGTTCGAACAGGCGCTGGAGGTGTGGCGGGATGCGGGCGCCACCCTCGTCGACATCGAGCTGCCCCACGCCCGCCACGCGGTCGCCACCTACTACGTGCTGTGTACGGCCGAGGCGGCCAGCAACCTCGCGCGCTACGACGGCATTCGCTATGGCCATCGCGAGGCACGCTCGTCGCTGCGCGAGACCTATGAGGCCACCCGCGAGGTCGGGCTGTCCGCGGAGGTCAAGCGCCGCATCTTGTTGGGGACGTTCGTCCTGCGCAAGGACAGCTACGCCGCCTACTACGGCCAGGCACAGAAGGTGCGCCGGCTGATCACGCAGGACTACGAGGCGGCGTTCGGCCGGTGCGACGTGCTGGCCTCGCCGACCTCACCCGTGCCGGGGTTCCGCTGTGGTGAGCGCAACCACGACCCGCTCACCATGTATCTGTCGGACGTCTTCACCATTGGAGCCAACCTCGCGGGGCTGGCCGGGATCTCGCTGCCCGCGGGGCTGTCCCCCGCGACCGCCGAGCGCCCCGCCCTGCCCATCGGAGTGCAGCTGCTGGCGCCCAGCCTCGCCGAGCCCACGTTGCTGGCGGCCGCGTCGATGTTCGAGGACGCCACCACCCACCACCAGCTGCGCCCCCCCGTGGAGGTGGCCTGATGCCTGCGTCCGACTACGAGGTGGTCATCGGCCTCGAGGTGCACTGCCAGCTGCAGACCGAGACCAAGATGTTCTCGGCGTGCCCGGTCGGCATCGGCCAGCCCCCCAACACCCTGGTCGATGCGTACACCATCGGCCTGCCGGGCACCCTGCCCGTGCCCAACACCCAGGCGATCCGTTTTGGCATCGCGCTGGCGTTGGCCTGTGGCTGCGAGATCAATCGCGACAGTCGCTTCGCTCGCAAGCACTACTTCTACCCCGACCTCCCCAAGGGCTATCAGATCACCCAGGCCGATCGCCCCTACGCCACGGGCGGTGGTCTCGAGGTCCCCGGGTTCGACGACGCCGACGGCAACCCCACCGTCGTCCCCCTCACCCGGATCCACTTCGAGGAAGACGCGGGCAAGAACGTCCATGTCCACGGCGAAGACG
>JAHZJA010000711.1 GCA_022601155.1 Deltaproteobacteria bacterium
CCCAGCGCCGTGTTTCTCGAAGGCGCCCGACGGTCGATGCACGTGCCCTACGCGGCGCTGCACGAGTTCGGTCTGCAGATGGCCGGGCACTGTTCGCTGACGGCGGCCGGCTTTGCGCTGGGTCGCCCGCCCGCGGACTAGGCTGCTTTAGCCCCACGAAAGCCGCGGCGACGCCTGGGAACACAGCAGGTCGCGACCGCCGACGTCTTGCGCCGGCGAGCGCGACGCGAACATCCCTGCGGCGCCACGCGAACACCCGACGGCGCCACCCCAGACGCCGAGACTGCCACGCCAACACCCCTGCGGCGACCCGGACACCGAGCCCGCGGTACGAACACCCGACGCCCACACCCCAATACCGAGACTGCCACGCAAGCACCCCCTGCGGCGCCACCCGAAATACCGAGACTGCCACGCAAGCACCTCCTGCGGCGCCACCCGGACACCGAGCCCGCGGTACGAACACCCGACGCCCACACCCCCAATACCGAGACTGCCACGCCAACACTCCTGCGGCGCCACCCTGGCACCGAGATTCGAACACCCCCGTGCAGCGCCATCCGGACACCCGGAGACCGGGCAACGAACACCCTTGCGGCGCCATCCGAACACCGCGACCGAGCAACGAACACCCCGGTCGCGCCCCGCGGCGAGCGGGCTTCACGACCGATGCCCGTTCGAAAAGGAGGCGACGCGGCGCCTGAGCGGAGGGGGTGCTCGGCGCCGCGTCGCGAGATGGCGTATCAGGGCAGGGGCGCGGGTCCTTGCAGTTTGGAAGGCAGACCCGGGACCCGAAAACGACGGAGCGAACTACGAAGCCCCGGCGATGCTGGCAACGACCGGGGGGCGCGGGCTCGAAAACCGAGCGTCGTGGGGGATTACCACCTCGAGTCTCGCGGGACGGAAAGCGAGCGCGCGACGGAGCGGCTGCCAAGCCACTGCGTCGACGAAGCGGTGCACGAATAACTGTTTGCGCCGCGGTCGATGAAGCATCGTAAGGGCCTCGTTCCCCCCATCAACGTCACGAGTGGAGGTTCATTACGGTTCGAATTCGATCGAATTTCAGCAATGTCGGCGCACGCGGGTTGGCCCTAGTATCACGCGAGTTGCGCCGCCTGCTACGATCGCGGACTGCAGATGGCACCGGACGAACCCGAGGACGCGTGGTCGATGGCGCGCTGCCCGTCGTGTGGAGCCACCGTCACCCGCTCCGACGAGCGGATCAGCCACACATGCCACTACTGCACCAGCGCGCTGGTCGACGCGGCTCGGGGATCGATGGTCGTCGATCGCGTCGCACCGTTTCGACTGTCGGCCCATGCGGCGCAGCAGCGGCTGCGCGAGCACCTGGCCGCGCGATGGTGGGCACCGCAGCAGCTGCGCCGTTCTGCTCGCGAGGGTCGAGCCGACACCCGACTGGTCGAAGGCGTGCTCGTGCCGTTCTTCGCCTACGACGCGACATGCCGCTCCCGCTACGAGACCAAGGTCGGCCTGCACTGGTACGAGACCAAGCGCGTCGTACGAGACGGCAACAAGACCCGCGAGGTCGAGCGGCACACCGAGTGGTTTCCTCTGCGAGGAACCGCGGTGGCCCAGCTCCGCGACCACCTGGTCTCGGCCTCGGTCGGACTGACCGCCTCGGAGACCGCCGCGCTGCTACCCTTCGATCTCGGGCGCGCGCGTGACTTCGACGCGCGGCTGGTCGCGGGGTGGCCCGCCGAGCTGCCCTCGCGCGACCGCGTACAGACGGACGCGGATGCCCTGCAGCAGATCCGCACCCACGAGATCCAGAGGGTGCGACGGGAGCAGCTGCCCGGAGATACCCACCGTCGCACCCGGGTGTCGTGCCAGGTCGAGCTGGCGGAGGCCGAGCTCGTGCTGCTGCCAGTGTGGGTCGCCGCGCTGCGCCACGGCGGCAAGGTCTACCGCATGGTCGTCAACGGCCAGACCGGCCGGTGCCACGGCAAGGCCCCCGTGTCCGCCGCCAAGATCACCACCGCCGTCCTGCTGACGATCGTGCTGGCCGCGGTGCTGGCCTGGAGGTTGGCATGAGCGCGGTCCAGGTCATCCAGTGCGACGCGTGTGGCGGCAGCGTGGTCTACGACGCGAGCGCGCACGCGGCCCGCTGCTTGTTCTGCGGCAGTGTCTCGCTGCACGCCGACGACGGCGGCGAGGCGATGCTCGAGCCCCACGGCATGCTGCCGTTCGATGTCACGCGCAAAGCCGCCGACGAGCAATTCCGACGATGGGCCCGGTCGTCGTGGTGGCACGTGGAGTCGCTGCGACGCATGTCGATCCAGCTCGAGCCGCTGCAGCTGCCGATCTGGAGGTTCGATGCCACCCTCGAGACCCACTGGGCGGGGTTGGTCGGTGCCGACACCCGCAGTGGATCCAAGCCCCGCGCGGGGGTGGAGCACGCAGAGCTGAGCACCGTGGTTACCGCGTCGATGGGCATGCGAGACGAAGAGCTCGCCGCGTTGCAGCCCTTTGCCGAGGGCGCGTCCACACGGTTCGACCGATCGCTGCCCCACGAGGTGCCCGCGTTGTCGGAGCGCGCGGCGTCGTTGGTGGCACGCAAGCAGCTGCTTGCCGATCACCGTCGTCGCATCATGCGGGCGCGCGACCTTCAGCGCTGCCGATGCAGCGCGGTCGTGCGCGTCCGCGAGGCACGGCTGCTGATGGTGCCGATCTTCATCGGCAGCTTCCGCTATCGCGACCGACCCTGGCGCTTCGTCGTCAACGGACAGACGGGATCGGTGACCGGCAAGGCCCCGCTCGACCGCCGCAAGATCGCCATGGTCATCATGGTGATCCTCGCGGCGTGCGTGGCCTTGGCGTGGTGGCGCGGCTGGTTGTAGCTGCGCCGGGTTCGTCGAGCGACCCGCCCGTCAGCGGATGTGCTCGGCGAGGTACGCCTGCTCACCGATGGTGTCCATCAGTCCCAGCTGCGTCTCGAGCCAGTCGGTGTGCTCTTCTTCGCTGGTCAGGATGTGCTCGAGCATGTCGCGCGTCGCCTCATCCTTTTCGTCGCGACACACGGCGATCCCGCTGCGAAGCCGCTCGATCGCCTGGTACTCGAGCTGGAGGTCGAGCTCGAACTGCTCGCGCACCGTCTCTCCCACGCTGATCTTGCCGTAGCGCTGCACGTTGGGAACGCCTTCGAGAAAGAGGATGCGTTCGATGAGTTCGTCGGCGTGCTTCATCTCGTCGATCGACTCGGCGCGCACTTTGCTGGCCAGCCTCTCGAAGCCCCAATCCGCGCACATCTTGGCGTGGATGAAGTACTGATTGATCGCCGTCAGCTCGGCGGTGAGGACGTCGTTGAGTAGCTCGATGACCTTGGCGGAGCCCTTCATGGCGAGGCGAACCGTAGCATGCAGTGCAAAATCGAAAACAGAAGTGTTTTCAAATATTTAGGTGAAGCTGAGAACGGATTTCGAAGATCGCTGGCAGCGAGGCCAACCAACCCGGCCGATTGGTCCGATCTTGAATGCCAGTTTCAAGGCGGGCTCGTTCGCCGACCCTGCGGCCCACCAGCACCGACAGCGTGCCCGTGCCCGCGCGAAAGCAGGACGGATCCTGGCTCGGCGCCTGGGAACCAGCCGGTCGACGGGCTTAGCGGCCGCGGGGCTCGTCGTCGCGAGCCTGCGCAGAACCGCCACCAGCGTGGATCATGTCGCGAATCTGGGTCACGCAGCTTCCACAATCACGACCGGCCTCGCAGGCCTGGGCGATCCCTCGGACGGTGCAGTTTCCCCGGCGCACCTCATCGAGGATGGTGCGGCTGGAGACCCCTTTGCACAGACAGACGATCATGATGCGGTGAAAGCGTAGTTGAAAGTCGTTTTCAGCGACCTCTTGCAATGTAGCGGTCAGGCTCAGCGTGGGCAAGGACTTTGAACACCGAATTCAGTAGCTGGGCACGTGTGAACGCTCTGCAAGGGGAGTGCGCCTTGAGCGCGAACCTCCACGCCCCTTGGCGCTGGGCGCGAAGTCTCCTGGAGCGCCTCTCACAACCGGCGCAGGCCCAAGATCGGCTCGAATTGGCACCGCCTCCGCGTGGGCAACGGACGGCGATGGCTGATGTCGACGCGAGGTAGAAGGGGGCCGATTGACGGAAGAAGGCACCCCGTGGCCCAAGATCGAGAGCGGATCCAGACCCAGTTGATTCACGCAGGCGAGCCCACCCCACGCCACGCTGGCGCGGTCGTGACGCCCGTGTTCCAGTCGTCCACGTTCGAGTACGGCGGTCAGGGCAACTACGACGACGTTCGCTACCTGCGGCTGAACAACTCGCCCAACCACGAGGTGCTGCATCGAAAGCTCGCGGCCGTCGAAGGTGGCGAGGCTGCGCTGGTGACCGCCAGCGGCATGGCGGCGATCAGCACCACCTTGCTGACCGTGCTCCGTCCGGGCGACCACATCTTGGCCCAGCGCACGCTGTACGGCGGCACGCACGATTTCATCACCGAGACCCTCGTGCGGTGGGGGGTGACACACACGTTCGTCGACGGTGACGACCCCGACAGCTGGGCCGCCGCGCTCCGACCGGAGACCCGGGCGATCTACCTGGAGGCGCTGAGCAACCCGCTGCTGGAGATCCTCGATCTTCCCGCCGTGGCCGGCTTTGCCCGCGAAAACGACCTCGTCTCGATCGTCGACGCGACCTTCACCAGCCCGATCTTGCTCCGCCCGCTGGAGCTGGGCTTCGACATCGTGCTCCACAGCGCGACCAAGTATCTCAACGGGCACTCCGACATCGTGGCCGGCGCGATCGCGAGCAGTGACGCCCACATCGACGCCATCCGCCACACGCTCAACCTGTTGGGGGGCTCGCTCGATCCCCACGCCTGCTTCTTGCTGCAGCGCGGGCTCAAGACGCTGGCCGTCCGCGTACGCCAGCAGTCGGCGACGGCGCTGGCCGTGGCGAGCGCCCTGCACGAACACGCGGCGGTCTCGACCGTGTACTACCCGGGCTTGCCCCATCACCCCCACCACCAGCGCGCCGCCACGTTGTTGCGCGGAGGATTCGGTGGGATGGTGAGCATGGAGCTGGCCGGAGGCGTGGAGGCGGCCGACCGCCTGACGCAGAGGCTGCGTCTACCCATCAACGCACCGAGTCTGGGCGGGCCCGAGACCCTGGTCACTCGACCCGCGCAGACCTCTCACGCGGGCCTCGATCCCAAGACCCGACGCGACCTCGGCATCGGCGATGGCTTGGTTCGCCTGTCGATCGGCCTCGAAGACGCCGACGATCTGATCGCGGACCTGCAGCAGGCGCTGGATTGATCGCGACGCCCGCATGACCCGGGCGCCCGGGGCGGGCGCCACACGGTGGCGCGCAGGCGTCACCGCGTCGCATGGGCGCCGCGGACGAGCCCACATGCTCGCACTCGTGTCGTTCGTCGTCGCCGCCCAGCCGCGCTGAGCGAACCCACGCGATGGTCCTGGTCATCCGCGAGCGTATTCGGCACGAAAGTTCCTGGAGTGACACCAATGCACCGGTCCATCGGGGACAGCATCAGCGGTGTCGGCCCGCGTGCCGCCGATCACGCTCGATCACGCGAAGATTTCTCGCCCGTCGAGGGTCACAACGGCAGAGCTGCTCACTCCACACTCACCGGTCACTGTCGGGCGCGTCTCGACCCTCCTTGAGTGACTGGACGACCTTGGATTTGAGCCTCTCGAACCGCTTGCGTAGTCGCGCCGCCTCCCGGGCGAGTGCTGGTCCCTCTGTGGTTCCGTCGTCGGACAAGACGGTGGCAATCTGTGTCCACGACAACTTGCGGTCGATCCGGAGCACCAACAAGGTGCGATCGTCGGGCTCGAGCGCGGCGCGGACCTCGTCGAGGCGGGTGCGCGACTCGGTCTTGAGGTGGATGGCGGTGCTGCTGCGGACTCGGTCGGCGATCTTGGCAACTTGGGATGCCTCCGACAGTGGAACGACGCGGGCCTTGGCCCGGGCCGCCGCACGAATTCGGTTTCGTCCCACGTTGCGCGCGATGACATACATCCAGGTGCGACACGAGCAGCGCCACTCGAACGACGGCAGCCCTCTCCACAGGCGCTCACAGACCTCCGAGAAGGCTTCGTCGGCGTCACTGGGCGCCGACAAGACGGCGAACATGTACCCGAGAACCTCGGCCCCGTATCGCTCGATGGCCAGCGTCGCTGCGCGCTCGTACTGCCCTTCGCGAGCGTACGCGCGTAGCTCGTCCTCGAGCTCGGTCCGTTCAGGGCACGCCTCCAGGGACTCCATCGCCCAAGAGTACCGTCTCCAACCGCGGGTGCACGTATGAGTCCGACAGGATCGATGACCGACGACAGACTGCTGGCGCAGCTTGCGGCTGCCCCCCCGATCTCGCCTGATTTCGGTGGCGCCCAGCTCACGCCCGGCACGGTCGTCGCCGGCACCTATCGCATCGAGGCGCGGGTCGGCCAGGGGGGCATGGGCGTCGTGTACCGAGCCCAAGACCTCGCGCTCGACCGCCCGGTCGCGCTCAAGCTGCACGTGCGGGAGGACAGCGACGCGGTGGTGGGGCGGTTGATGCGAGAGGCGCAAGCGATGGCCAAGCTGTCGCACCCCAACGTCTTGACGATCTACGAGATCGGATACCATCGAGCTGACGAGCCCTCGTACCTCCCCGCTCGCCCCCAGCTGTTCATCGCGATGGAGTTCATCGACGGGGGCACGCTGCGAGACTGGTGTGCGCGGCACAACCGTGGCTGGCGCGAGCTGACCCGCGTGTTCATCGAAGCGGGCCGAGGGTTGGCCGCCGCTCACCGAGCCGGGGTGATCCACCGCGACTTCAAGCCCGACAACGTGCTCATCGACGGCCTCGGCCGAGCGCGTGTCGCCGACTTCGGCCTGGCCCGAGCCGACAACGGTCAGGGCATCACGGGAGACCAAGCGCTCGGCGACCTCATCGGCGCCTCGGGGCCCCACGGTGAGACCCCGTCGGCCGAGCTGCTCACCACCACGGGGACGGTCCTGGG
>JAHZJA010000065.1 GCA_022601155.1 Deltaproteobacteria bacterium
GACCGAGCACGTCGAGCCCCTCGACGGCGCCTACACGATGAAGCCCTGAGCGCGTGTGAATGGGTGTGTCGGCCCCGCCACGGGGCCATGACCGCGGGCACCAGATCTGCGCCTCGACGTGGCTGGCACCTGCTCGCTCGGCGACCGCGGCGATGTCTTGCTGGGGGGTTGTGACGCCGTTGCCGAGCGCTGGACCTCGGCACGGTTCCATCGTTCGGGCCCGGGCGCAGGGACGGCTGGTGATGATGTCGGCGCCGATCGATCGTGACCTCGGTCGTCGCGGCTTCGATCGGTCTGGTCCGGCTCGTTCCCCCGCCCCGAAGGCTCTGTCGTCGCGGCGGTCACGGAGACAGGGACGATCGACGGTAGGCAGGGTCGTTCCGCCGGGTACCTACGGTCGATCGGCCCCTGTCTGATCGGGCTGCGCCCACGCATGCTCGTCGTCGGCACTCGCTGCACATCGACAGGCTTCGCGCAGGCGGTCGTTCACGGACCGTGCGTGGGCGAGGCCGAGTGGTCGATGGGTGCACGTCGGCACTGTGGCTCGGCGTCGCTCGGGTGCGCGTGTCGATCCATCCGCCCGTCCGCGGGCCACCACCGAAAAGAGCCAGTCCATGAACACCGCCTTCCGTTCCGTGTCCCTCGCCAGCCTCCTCGTTGCAGGAGTCGGCCTTTGCTCGCTGGGGTGTGATGTCGCCGAGCCCGATGCACCGACCGATCGCAGCGCCGTCCTCGTGCTGGAGGTGGACGGCGAAGCGGTGGAGCGCAGCGATATCAGCCGGTCGCCCGGGGTGCAGGCCGATGTCCTGGAGCTGGCCGCGTCGAGCCCGTCCGCGGTGTGCGAGGGCGATGCGGCCACGCTCGACCTGGTGCTGGAGCTCGACGGAGAGCACGCGGGGACGGTGCAGGGCTGCATGGACGCCACCGAGGTCAATGCCTCGGCGGCCGATGCCTTCGTTGCCGACGCCGATGTTCAAGCATCGCCCTGGTGTTTGGTCTGCGACAACACCTACGACTGCTTCGCGTGCTGCCGATGCGACGGAAACCTGATCTCTCAATGTGCGCAGTGGTGTAACTGAGGGCACCTCCGCGCCGAGGTTGGAGCGTCGAGGGCGGCCCCATCGTGGGGATGGGGTCGCCCTGGGCCCATGGATAGTCACGCGGTCGGGGGGATCACCCGATCAGTCGAAGCCACACTCGATGTAGATCTCTTGGGTGGGCCCGGAGCACGTATTGGTGCCCGCGCCGCCCCAGTCGACGTAGTCGACGCAGGGACGCAGCGCGTAGCCGGGGGAGGCACAGTCGCAGACCGTGCCGTCGACGGTCACCTCGATGGTACCCACGCAGTTGTTGCCCACGTGCCAGGTGTGGCCGTCGCAGTTGACAGTGGCCGAGCCCCCGGTGCGGAGGGCGTTGCACACCGTGGTCGCGGCTGGCCCCGTGCAGTATCGGCCGGTCACATCGTGGGTGCCTGCGATGAAGATCGATGTGTGGTCATTGGCCAGCGCGGCGCGCCACGAGTTGAAATCGACGCACGCCATGGGGTTGGGCAACGAGCCCTGGAAGAAGCTCCACTGGTACCAGACCAGCTGATCTTGGCAGGTGGGGCTGCAGTTGTAGACCGTCGGGTCGCCCCCGCCGTCGCACTGCTCGACGCCCACGTTGACGTAGCCGTCGCCGCAGCTGGCCGCTTGGCAATTGGTCAGGCACGCATCGGAGTTGGAGCCGTTGCCGTCGTCGCAGTCCTCCACTCCATTGAGCACATAGCCGTCGCCGCAGCTGGCATGCTGGCAGCTCCCGGGGCATGCATCGGTGTCGGAGCCATTGCCGTCGTCGCAGGCCTCGACGCCGGCTCGAACATAGCCGTCACCGCAGCTGGCCTCGAGGCAGGTGTCGAGGCAAGCGTCGGTGTTCGACGCATTCATGTCGTCGCAGGTCTCGGGAGCCTGGACGATGCCGTCGCCACAGCTGACGAGGGTGCACGCCGAGGTGCAGCCGTCGGTGTCGGAGCCGTTGCCGTCGTCGCACAGCTCGACGCCCTCGTGCACGATGCCGTCGCCGCAGGTGGCGAGCATGCAGCTGGCGGTGCAGGCGTCGTTGTCGTTGGCGTTGCCGTCGTCGCACTCTTCGACGCCGGCCTCCACCAGGCCATCGCCGCAGGACGCCCACAGGCACGCGGGCGTGCACTCGCCCGAGGGATCATTGCCCGGGCCCAGGTCGCATTCTTCGTCGGCATCGACGACTCCGTCGCCGCACGCCCCGGGCACAGGCGGCGCTCCGGTGTCGTCGTCGGGCGGAGCACCGGTCCCGTCACCGGTCTCGTCACCCCCGTCGGTCGGGCCCGCCGGGCCGTCGGTCTCCACGGGCGGCGCGTCGGGGTCGTCCCCAGCCTCACCGCTGTCCTGACCGAGCTTGGGGCCCGAGGGGAGCGCGTCGGGGTCGAAGCCCGCCGAGCATCCGACGATCGTGAGCAAGACCCCAATCCCCCACCGTCGAAAAACGTGTCGAGCCTGATCCCCCACCATGGCTAAGAAACTACGGGGGTCCGCGGCGCCGTCGACCGGTCCCCAACGGCCATGCAAACCGATCAGTCAGGCTCTGAGCAGGTGCCAGCGGTTCGGCGACCGGCGCCGTTGGGCACTTTGCCCAACGCGGTTCGCCCAATCGAGGCCTCCAGCTCCCGAGAGCATGCGCAAATTCCGCGGTGTCGATTGGTTGGGAACGGAATCGGGGGACGCGGCTCTACCACTCCGCCTCCCATGCACGCCGACATTGCCGATATCTCCGAGGTGCCCCCGCCCAAGTCGTTCACCATCGATTCTCCGGCCGCAGTGCGGGCCTGGGTCGCCGAGCACGCGGGTCTCCGTCCGCGTTTCTACGACCTGTTCATGCCGGAGACCGAGGGCGGTGGCCTTCGGTTTGCGCTCGGTCGCGGGGTGGCTGGCGCCATCATGGAAGCGGGCCCCAACGGTACCGGGCCGTACTACTGGCTCGAGGAGGGCGAGCGTGGCTCCACGATCGAGGTGGCCTGCGAGGATTCCACGATCCCCGTGCCTGCGCTGCAGCAGGTGGGGCCCGAGCGCCTGGCCGCGGTGCTGGCCCACTACGTCGAGCACGGGGGGCGAGCACCGGGGCACTGGACGGATGAACGCGGCTGGACGCTGCGGCCCACCGTCACGGGCAACGCTTCGCCATCGCGCACGCCCGTAGCCCGAGGTCACCACATCCGTGCCCTCGTCGAGCGGGTGGGGCAGGGCCGCGCGCGTCCGATGCCGCCCCAATCCACCATCGAGGCGCTCGCTCGGGCCCACGACGACGACCTGGCCGCATATGTGCTGGCCTGCGCTCAGCACGAAGGCGCGCCGGGGATCGAGATCCACGACTGGTGGATCGAAGAGCCGTACCCTGAAGGCGAGCACGGAATCGCGCTGGGTCGCACCGCACAGGGCAGCACGATCGTCGGGCGCCCGGGCGGCATGGTCGTCGTCACCGAGCTGGAGACGGGCGAGCAGCGCATGTTCAGCGGTCTGGAGGCCTTCGTGGAGTCGATGCTGTCGCAGGCGCATGCGCTCGGCACCATCACCGACCTCGACCCCATCTCCCCGGAGACCACGGCCCCACCCGAGCCCCGAATTTCCTCGCCCGATCGCACGATCGGCGCTGCAATGGGAGGTTGAGGCACTGCGTCGGCGACGACTCCGGCCACGCAGCCCGGCGCGCGGATTGCTCGTGAACTCGATCCGTGAGGGAAACCGAGGGCCTACGCCGTAGGGATCCTCGAACCTCCAGTCCTCCTCCCGCGACGGGCTCGCGCAAACAACGCTTCGACATGCCAGGCAGGAACGGCCATCCGGCACGGGACCCGGTCGGCTATGGTTGCGTCCGCTCGCGGGCGCAGGTCCCCCAACAAGAACGCACATGGGCATCGACGACGACATCGGGAACATCACCAAGACGGCAGGCCAGGTCGCTGGACTGGTCCAGACGGGTGTGGACATCGCCCAGCGGGTAGCGGGTGCGCTCGAGCGGCTGCCGGGCGA
>JAHZJA010000712.1 GCA_022601155.1 Deltaproteobacteria bacterium
GGTCATGCGTCGAGGAGCGAGAACACTCCCACAGCGGTCGGGGGCGGTGTCATGGCGCGTGGAAAACCGCCAAAGTCGAGGCTAGCTAGGCGCCGACCAATGGTCGGAGCCGTGGATTCGGCCGGCCGTAGCTGACGATGGCGACCTCGAGTTCGGCCCCCGCGAACAGGCCAAGGGCCCGCTCGATCGCGGCCACGATCCACTCGTGCGGGTTGCCGAACGCCCCGCCCCCCAGCAGCGTCAGATAGACGCGGGGGTTACCGGTCGCACGGGCGTTGGTCAGCGCGACCCCGAGGGTCGCTTCGTACGCCGCATCGAGAACCAGCCGGGCGAATGGCTCCCATTGCGGTGCTTCGTAGCGGCTGTACGCGACGGGCACCGCCGAGCAGTACGCCTGCGTGACCTGGTGCCCGGCGTTGCCCAGGGTGACCTCGGTATCCCATTGCATGCCGATCCGAATGTCCGCCATCAGTCGGTCTCGAGTAGCTTCATCGGCATCGGCCAGGCGATCGCGCAGCGCATGGATCCCGAACTCGGTCGGGAGCGCGTAGCCGTTTCGCATCTGCCACAGCCGCTGCCCTTCGTTGCCCAGCGTTACCCCTAGATCGGCGAGACAGTCGATCTGCCTTCGCGCCGTCTGGCCCACTCCATCTGCAAACGGGACCAGGTAGTTGCGATACACCGTGCCCGCCCCGCACGCGACGGCACACGCGGGCCCCTGGGTGCGGTCGGTCTCGTAGCGGTCGATCCCTTGCTCGGGGGTCACCGAAGGACCCACCATCTCGAGCGTGTTGAATTGGGACGCGACCTGAAACAGCGCGCCCGCGTTGCTCGGGTCTCGATGCAGCATTTGTACATCGGCCACGACCTCGCTGACCCGTAGAGCCGGACCCGTCCCCGTGCTCCACGGACGAAGCTCGCCCAGCGACGGGGTTTCGAACCGTCCCTGAATCATGGTTCTACCGTTGGCCCGAGACGTCATTCGCTCGCCCTCCACCACGAACTGCTCGGCGACATCGGCGACCGCAGACTCCTCGAACCCGGTGAGTGTTTCGAACCACATCGCGCCACTATCTCACGGCGGCAACATCGGTCGACGACGCCTCGCGCCCCGGGGTAGGCGCTCGACGCGACGGCGGCGGCTTTCGAGAACAACCGCGCAGCGACCCGCAGGAGCCACTTCAGGGTCACTTTGTCGACATCGTGACACGGCCGACATCGGGGATCCGACCCACGCCGACCCCCGGTGGCGTCGCGAAGTTTCGCCTTCGAAACTACATTCGCTGCGCCGCAAAGCTGCCAACCATCACACTCGTCACTTGACGCCGTAAGGCCTCGTCGTCGGTTTCGTTTTCCCGATGAAGGACAGGCGACACGAACGACGACGACACCTTGTCACCAAGACGATGCCCACGACGTATCGACGAGACATCGACCTCGATCGGAAATAGTGCGGGGCCACGAAGGTTGGCCACACCCGAGCACGACGCTCAAAACTTCCCGCGCGAAAGCGGGGTCGAAACAGCAACCCCTCCCGCCCCCGGTCCTCGCTGCGAGACGCTCTCGTCTGCACCACGGACTGTAGGGGAACGACTCTTGTCGCACCGAAAGTGAGCCCTCGTCATGTCCAAGATCAAGTCCGCCGCCGTCCTCGTCGCCCTGACCGCCACCACCCTCCTGTCCGGCTGTGACCCTGCCGCCTCGGTCCTCGATGCCTTCGGCCCCGCCGATGATCTGTGCGCCGACATGGGCGAGGGACACTGCCCGGTCCCGGCTCCCGACGACCTCACCCCGAACTGATGTACGTCCTCACCGTCCACTCCCACGACCGACGCCTCGCCTATCGCGACCAGTCACCGTCCGCCCAGCCCCAGTGGCAGCGCCTGTTGATGTGGCTCAATCGCCGTCAACTCGCCGACCGCTTCCCCGCTTGGCGACCATCCAATAACCAACGCTGACGCGCTCGTCCCCGTCGGCGCAGTACGGGCTACGCCCTGTCGTCCACGACCTCGCTCCCTGGGAGTGAAGCCGGGCGCGGGGTCGTAGCCCGTGGTTGCACGCGCGTGGCTGGCTACTTGCCTCGATACACCGAGGGATCGAGCACCCCGACGTACGGCAGGTTGCGATAGATGCCCGCGTAGTCGAGGCCATAGCCCACCACGAAGGCGTCGGGGCACATGAAGCCCCGCCAGCGCACCTCGATGTTCTGGGTGCGCCCGGCCTGCTTGTCGAGCAGCGCACAGACCTCGATCGACTCCGGCTTACGCGTCTGCAGAGCCTCGGTGAGGTACCGCAGCGTCAGTCCGGTATCGATGATGTCCTCGACCAGCAGCACGTGGCGCCCCTGGATGGGCTGGTTGAGGTCCTTGATGAACCGAACGACCCCGGTGGACTTGGTGCCGGCCCCGTACGACGACACCGACATGAAATCCACCTCGAGCTCGATGTCCATCGCACGCACCAGGTCGGCGATGAACGGGAAGCAGCCGTTGAGGATCCCGACGACCAGCGGCCGCTTGCCGCGGTAGTGGTCAGCCAGCTCCGCTCCCATCTCCACGACCTTGGTCGCGATGTCTTGGGCTGAGAACAGCACCTCGGACATCGAGGCACCCAGGGCAGAATCGGATGGCGGGTTCATGGCGATCGAAGACGAAGTCGTACCACGCTCTGCTGGCCTGGAGTGTGACGGTCCGTCGACATGTGCGTGCTCCGCGGGCCATCGGGGAACCCGGGTTCGCCCCCGAACCGGCCCAACGCGGCGATCGGCGTGACGACCCCTGCGACGGCCCGCACCGGTTCAATGACGGTGCCACCGTGCGGCAGCGAGATCGCCTCTGCCCGGGTCTTCGCCTCGCGGCGGCGAACAACGGGGATCACGCCCACGACCCCCGAACACCACCCGCGTTTCCAGCACGCCAGCCGTCACCCCTTGGCGTGTTCCGACCCCCCACGTCCCATGCGTATCGGGACGTTGGACCCATCGCCGCGTACGCATGGAAGTACGCACGCGTCGCGACGCCGCGCCGCTCACCGTCCGTCACCCGTACCCACCAGGGCGCGAGCGAGGCGTCGTCGCGCGTGGTGGAGCCGCGACCACACGGTACCGGCAGGAATGCCCAGCACCTGGGCAATCTCGGCCTGGGGGAGCCCTTCGATCAGCGCCAGCGCGAGCACCGTCCGCTGCGGTGCAGGCAAGCCGCGCAGAGCCACCAGCAGTTGGTTACGCAGCTGGTCGGCCTCCACCGGGTCCCGAGGGGGTGCCGCCGCGAGCTCCAGCGGCAGCGCATCCGTGCTCGACTGCCGTCGACGATCGCGATGCCGCAGCGCGACGCGGATCGTGATCCGCCGGACCCAGGTCAGAAGCTGGGCATCACCGCGAAAGCGCGGCAGCCCACGGTAGATGGCCAGCAGTACGTCCTGCACCACGTCGTCGACCTCACCGGGCTCCCGCACCAGGGCGCTGCACAGCCGACGCACGGGGCCGTGGATCGACGGGTACAGCTCGGCCATCGCTTCGGCCACCGTCGTTCGTCCTTGGGCCAGGGCTGCCAACACCCTGTGCTGTGCGCCGACAGCCGCGGGCATCTCACTCCAACTTCCGTCGTTGTTCCACCAGTCGAGGCAGTGTGACCAGCAGCTCGCGCACGACCAACACCACGACCACGACGCCCGCCGTCACCACGAACATCGCCGGTGGCCTGGACAAGCCAAGGGTCGCGGCCAGGGCCAACAACCCGGTGACGACCACGAACGTCAGCGCCAGCCCGCCCCACCGCAGCTGCACGATCTCCCGGTCGAGTTCGTCGCGCATCGCCACGAACAAGGCGGTTCCGTCGTCGTGACCGATCCGCCCCCGAGCCACCGCCCGGCGCCACGCGGCGAAACCCGCGTAGATGAGGGCCATCGCCGCGACGGCAAGGCCTCCGAGCACCAGCGGAGGGTTGGGGCTGCCATGAACCGAGAACGTCACCAGCGCGGCCACGGCCGCTGCGATACCGGTGGCCGCCAGCGTGACCACCCTGCGCTGACCTCGAATGCGGCCCTGGAGCTGTCGCCATGCGTACCCCCACGGTGGAGGCGGCTGCGGATCGACCTCGCGCAGCCGCGCCTCCAGCATGGCTTGCAGCTCACGGCCTTCCTCGTCGCTCAGCTCACCTCGGGCCTCGGCGGCCAGCATGCGCGTCAGCGTGGTCTCGGCGTCGTTCATGCCCTGTTAGTGCACCACAGACCGGCGACCTTCATGGTCTGCGCGAGAAAATTTCGCGATGGCCGCCCCCGGCTCACAGGCGCTCGAGAATCAGCGCTGCGGCCTGATCGGCACCACCGGGGGCGAAGTGGCCGTCGTGCTGCAAGTAGGCCTCCGCGTCCAGGCGCTCGAGGAGATCGGTGATGGGCTCCAGTCCCGCCGCGCGGGCCCGCTCGATGACGAGGGTGGAGCCCTTGGACCATGTGCGCTCGCCGGCCTCCGGTGCCGTCGGCAGCATCACGAAGTGAAACCGAGCTCCGCGACTGGTCGCCTGGGCCTCGATCGCCTGCAGGTGCTCGACGAGCTCGTCGACCAGTGCCGGCTGAACCGACTCCGAGGGCATCGAGGTCAGTCGTAGCTCGCTGTCGAGCAGGGCCCGAACCAACGTCCGCAGATTCGACAGCGCCAGCCGTGAACCGATGTCCCACCGCGCCCGTGTGGGATCGACCGCCAGGGCGGCCTCCAGCTCCGTCACCAGCTGTTGCTGAGTGTACTCGACGCCGTCGGGCCCGCGACGGGGCACGGCATGACCGTCGAGCACCCGCATGTAGTCCAGATCGGTCACGCCCGGCTGGATGTCGTTGCGGTAGTAGAGGTAGACGACATCGTCGCCGCGCCACCAGTCGCTCTGTTCGAAGCGGCGGCGGGAGTGGACCGCGGCGTAGCCCGGGATCCCCAAGTTGTAGGCATCGACATCGCCTTCGCCTCGGGCCTCGATCCGCGCTTCGATCGTCGCGGCACGTGGCAGGGCCTGGCCGAAGGTGAACGAGTCGCCGAGCAGCAGCACGCGGCGGGTGGCCGTCGCCACGGGTGCATCGTCGTCGCGATCACCCCGAGCGTTCATCACGTACTCGGCCTGCACCACACCGTCGTCGTACGTGCCACGCCAGCCCGGCGCGTGTCGGTATCCCACCACGGGATCTTCCATCGACATCCCACCCAAGGCCGGAACGGGATCGATGGTCGCACGCGCAGGACCCAAGACCGCCAGCAACACCTCGAGCACCACCAGCGACACGTAGGTCGCGAACGCCAGCGCCGACAACCGCGTGAGCAGCCGTTGCGCTCGCGGCCAGCCCGTAGCCAGGCCCATGGTCATCAGCCAGCCACCCGCGACCACCATCAACACCTGGCGGGTACCGAACACGACACCCCGACCGCGGACGAGGTCGAGCAGCA
>JAHZJA010000713.1 GCA_022601155.1 Deltaproteobacteria bacterium
CTCCACACGCTTCGGGCCTCCAAGACCGAGGGATCTCCGCCGTGGCCCGCCACGGCGCCGGCGGTGCCGCGTCATGTCGTGGAGGTGCTGGTCCGAGGGCTGTCTCCAAGGGTCGAGGACCGATGGCCTTCGATGGAGCCCTTGCTCGAGACGCTGGCACGGCCCCTGACAGGCCGTCCGAGTCGCTGGTGGATCGGCATGATGGGGCTGGGCGTGGTCCCGTTGGTCGGCGTGGGCCTCTACGCCGGCAACCAGGCCCAGCAGGGTGTGCAGCCGTGCACGGATGCGCCCGCACGGCTCGCCGAGGTCTGGAGCCCACCGCGGCGCGAGCAGGTGCGGGCGGCAATCCTCGGGGTGCAGCGACCGTACTCCGCAGCGGCCTGGGAGTACGTCCGCGAAGCGCTGGACGGGTACGCTGCGGCGTGGACCTCGATGCACACCGAGGCCTGCGAGGCAACGGCGATCCATGGCGTTCAGTCCCAGCACGTGCTGGATCTTCGAATGCGGTGTCTCGAGCGTGGGGCGGTCGAGCTGGGAGCAGCGGCCGAGACCCTGGCCGGCGCCGACGAGGCCCTGGTTCTCGAAGCCCCGGCCGTGGTCGGCCATCTACCGCCGCTATCGCGGTGTGCCGACACCGACGCCCTGGATGCCGAGGTCGAGCCGCCGCTCCCCGCCGAGGCCGAGGCGGTCGAGCAGGCCCGGCTCGCGCTCGCCCGTGCCCGCAGCCGTAATCGCGCCGACCGTCTGGATGAAGCGAGCGCGCTGCTCCGCGAGGCCGAGGCGGCGGTCGATGGCGTGGAGTACGGCCCGGTGCGCACCGAGATCGCGCGGCTGAGTGGTGACATCGCCGTGGGGCAAGGCCAGTACGACGACGCCTCGGACTTCATGCGCGAGGCGGTCACGCTGGCCTTGCGGTGGGAGCAGCGGGATGAGCTGTTCGAGGCATCGATGGAGCTCATGCGACTCACGGCGGTCAACCGAGGGCAGCCTCGGGAGGGGCTGCTGTACTGGCCCTTCGTGGCGGGTCAATTCCGCGGGGATTCATTTCGGGAGGCCAGGGCCCGGAGCTTCCATGCGGGCGTCTTGGGGGCGGGGGGGCGTCTGGCCGATGCCGAGCGGGAACACCGAGCCGCCCTCGTTGCGTTCGAGCACAGCGGGTCGACCGATGCGCTGCGGCTGTCGCGAATGCGGAGTGAGCTCGGCGCGACCTTGTTGGATCAGGGGCGGAACGCCGAGGCCGAGTCCGAGTATCGTGTCGCGCTCGAAGAGCTCGAGCACAGCGTGGGTCTCGATCATCCTCGCGCGACGACGGCTCGGCAGGGGCTCGCCGCGGCATTGCGTGGCCAGGGGAAGACCGCAGAGGCCGCAATCGAGGACCGTGAAGCGTATCGAATGCTCCTGGCCGCTCTGGGTCCCGAGCATCCGCGGGTCGCCAAGGCGCTCACCGGGGTCGCGATCAGTCTCAGCATCGAGGGCAAGCTCGAGGAATCCGAGGCCGCGTTCAGGAAGGCGGCCTTGATTCGTGAGAACGCGCTCGGCCCGAAGCATCCGCGGGTCGCCAGCGCGTGGTCCAACGTCGGGACGGTGATGCTCGAGCAGGGGAAGGTCGAGGAGGCCGTGCCAGTGCTTCGGCGGACGGTGCCGGTGCTCGAGGAGGCGCTCGGCCCCGAACATCCCAAGACGTTGGCCACGCGGATGAGCCTGGCCACGGCTCTGCAGAGGCTCCGCCATCCCGAAACGGAGGCCGAACTGCGCGAGATCCTCGGCTTGCAGCTCGAGTCGAGCGGCCCAGACCACCCACACACGGCAATCATCCGCCGCGTCCTCGCAAAGGAACTGTTGCTGACCGATCGCGCCGCGGAGGCCCTGGTCTTCGCCGAGCAGGCCTGGAAGGTCCACGATCAGGAGAATGCCAACCCCACCACACGGGCCCGATCAGCCTTCGTGCTCGCGCAGGTGCTGTGGGTCGTTTCACACCCGGCGCGAGATCGACAGCGCGCAGTCCAGCTGGCCGAAGATGCTCGACGCGTGCTCGCGGCCGCGGAGCAAAAGTCCGACTCGGTCGACGAAGTGGAGCAGTGGCAGCGCGATCATCGAGTGCCTCGAGCGGGTCGGGATCCCGACGGACCGCGCTGAGGCCGAGGGCGGCGCCTCTCAGGGCGCGGCACATCCCCGCGTGCGACCAGCAAGCCGAGTGCGCAGCGCGGGACCTTCGGCGCCGACTTCGAGGAGGTCAGCCGGGGCCGAGAGATCCCCGACCTGGGGCACCTGTACGGCCTGTGGCTTCGCCTGGCGAAGGGCTCGTTCGTCTCGGTCGCGCATGTCGAGGGCAAGGTCAACGCGGGCGGGGTCGGGTTCGTGGCCGCGTGCGACATCGTCGTGTGCAAGACTGGGGTGTCGTTCAGCCTCTCGGAGCTGCTGTTCGGCCTGATGCCCGCCTGTGTCCTGCCGTTCGTCGTGCGGCGGACGGGGGTGGCTCGGGCGCACTACATGACGCTGATGACCAGTGACGAGCGGGGTCGTCGACGCGTGCATCGTGGTGGGGCGCTGATGGACCTGTCGTACTGGGAGTGCCAGGGCCTGCGGTCGATCGGCGCGATGGGGAGCACCCGGTTCGCCGAGGCGCCACTCGCTGCGGCCAGGCCGTTCGATCGGGATCGCGACAGCTTCATCTTCGGTGAGTCCTCGGCGGCGCTGGTCATCACCAGCGCCGAGGCGGCGGCGCGGTGCGGCAGCGAGCCCTACGCCCGGGTCGCGGGGCTTGGCGTGGTCAGCGACGCCAACCGCAACCCCTCGTTGGAGGGCGAGATCGCGGCGATTCGTCAGGCGATCGCCGCCGCCGAGCGATCGGCATCGGCGATCGACTACGTCAATCCGCATGGCACCGGATCGGAGCATCGGCGACGAGACGGAGGCGCGCGCCCTGATGGAGTGCGGCCTGGCCCACGCGCGGGTCAACACCACCAAGTCGATGCTCGGTCACGGCCTCAGCGCGGCGGGGGCGACGGAGCTGGCCGCCACGGTGCTGCAGATGCGCGCGGGTCGGCTCCATCCGTGCCGCAACCTCGACGAGCCCATCGAACCTCGGCTGGCCTGGGTCGGGGCGACGGCGGAGCCCCACCGGGTGCAGGCCGAGCTGAGCCTGAGCATGGGCTTCGGGGGCATCAATTCGGCGGTCTGTCTGCGGTCGATCTGAGGCCGTCGGGATCGGGCCGAAAAGAGCTGCGATCCCACCGCAGTCCCATCCTCCTGGCGGCGCATCTCCGTCGGTGTCGACCGAGACGACCGGCCCCACCGAAGGAATCGCATCGTGAACATCACCGCGCTGACGGCATCCACCGCTCTTTTCACCCTCGCCCTGGCGGCCGCCCCCCTCACGGCCCAGGCGTGTCCACCCCAGCAGTGCGCCAGTGCGTCGTGGCAGGCACGCAGCACCATCGTGCACGTCGGGACGCCCTTTCACTACGACGAGACGCTGTACCTGTCGGAGACGCGCCACTTCCCCGGTCTTCGTCGACGAGCCTGGGCCAGGTGCGGCTGGCCCAGGGCGATCCCGCCGCGGCGCTCGGCCTCCTGGAGTGGGCGTTGACGCTGTGCCGCGCACGCGCGGGGTCGTCGGACCGTGCCCGATCTTCGCAATCCGCGGACGATCGAGTCCGACACAGGCGCCACTGACCACCATCGGTCTGACGGTGCACATCGCCTCCTATCCTTCTCACACGCACCTCGCTGGACTTCGTCTCGATCTGACGCGAGACCCCGGGACCACGAATCGACGCCGAAGTGGCTCGCCTGCTCCGGCGTCGTGTCGTTCGAAGGCGCTGCGGTGGGCTACGCGCCGGGGCACGCCTTCGCCACGGCCTCGATGGCTGCACGCCCGGCCTCGTCGTCGCGCAGCTCCTCACCATGGGCATCGGCCAGCGTACGCGCCTTCTCGCACGCAGCCGCCATGTCTCCACCGGGCGCCTTGGCCTTCGCCAGGGCCGCTTCGAGCTCGTACACCGGGACCTCCACCTCGACGAATGCATTCACCTCGGCCACGACCTTCACCGCATCGCCGTCCTTGGGACGATCGCGGTCGCCCACGAGCATGGTCGAGTGTAGCTCATGGACCGAGGCCTTGCTGAAGGACCCGGCGCTCATCGACGTGCGGATGGAGGCCATCGCCGCGCGGGGAACATCGACGAAGCACATCTGCTGCATGTCCTTGTAGACCTGCGTCGCCGCGGCATCCGTGACCTCGCTCCAGCCGCGAATCGGGACGAACCCCAGCGAGCACATGTAGCTGGGATCCTCGCCCGACTCTAGCGCGGCCTCGATCTTCGACACCTCCGCCTTCGCCTTCGCCACGGCCTCGGGAGTGACCGGTCGTGTCGGCATGGGCTCGGCCTTGGGCTTGGCCTCGGTCTCGGGTCGCTCTCCTCGGGCCGCCGCTCTCATCTGCTCGACGTCCTTGGCGGTCTCACAGCCGAGCACGAGCAACATGACCGACGAACTCATCCAGACACTCGAACGCATGCCGCAGTGAACCACAGCTTACACGCTGGCACTGGCGTTCGAGCAGCACGCGGACGCGCTGTCTTCGCTGGAGCATCTGCAGCTCGTGCTGGGCCGGATGTCGTCCTACATCGGGGCCGCCGAGCGGGTCCTCGCAAACCTGCCCGTCTCCATCCGCCGACTGGCGATCTCGGATTTTCAGCGCGGCGATCCCATCGCGGCAGCGCTGGTCGCCTCCGGGCGCCTGTCGGTACTTACACGCGCGCCGCGGACGCGAGCTGGACGAGCTTGCACGTCATTGTCGGGGTCGCCAAGCATCGGGAAGTGATCGACTCTGCGAGATTAACGCTGGCGGCGGTGCTGACCTCGGCTGCGTGCGCGCCGACGACGATTCATCCCATCGTGCTGTCCAACGCCCAGGAGCAGGCAGAGGCGAATCGTCGAGCCGAGGAGCGCGAGGTCGCGAACCGTCAACGCCGGAGGGCAGACCAAGCACGCTCGGAGATCGATGTGATCAGCGCCGCCTCAGCGGCCGAACGCGGCCTGGCACACAATGGCTCAACACACCGTCTCAACGTCGAACGTTCGTGACGGCACGCCCCTGGTCTCAGCCTGGCGAGCGCTGCTCGACGAGGCGTTGGCTCGCGGCGCAACGACGATCGCAGAGGTCAAGCTGACGGAGTTCGAAGCGCGCGGCCGGGCGGGTCGCCTGCACCGCGTCGTTGAGTGCTCGGGCCCATGAGGTCACGCGGGAAGTGACGACGACGCGCCCGAGCATGCGGGCACCGCCGAGTAACATTGAGTAGTTCAGGTAGCTCAGATCGATCACTTGCGACCACCATCACGGGGACACCCGGTGCCGTCGAGCGAACTGAAGAGGTCCATCAGGAATGGGAGTTCATCCGCTCCGAGCCCACGTGCATCCCCGCCGACGCCGCGATGCAACCCTACATCTCCGCCAGCTACGGCGACCTGGCTGGCCGCCTTCAGGACCCGAAAATCTGCACCCGCCCGCACCGAGGCCGTGACGGAGTCCGGGCCTGCGTGGCAAGTTCGGTACGATGATGACGACGAACGAGCTTGCACCCATCGAGACAAGCAGACTGCTGCTCGACTCGATGAGCACGGACCTGCTGCGAGCATTTCTCGACGACGGAGTCCGCCAAGCGCAGAAGCTGGCCGACTATCGCGTCCCTGACGATTTCTCCCTGATGGAAAAGCTGCGAGCCGTGGAGCGCCGCCTCCATTTGATCGATGCCGAC
>JAHZJA010000714.1 GCA_022601155.1 Deltaproteobacteria bacterium
CGGACGATGATGGCCGGCTCGTCGGGCACGATGCCCTCGCTCCCCAAGGGACCCATGGGCTGGGGCGCTCCCGATCCGCTCACCAGCACCCAGCGCACCCCGCCGTCCGAGTCGCCGGCTGGCCGCGCAGCACGAGTCTCGGCCAACGCGCCCTCGGATGCGCACCCGCCCATGAGAGGCCAGGCACGGCCTGCCCCGGCTGAAGGATAGTCCCCGCTGACCTCCACCCAGCGCGCCCCCGTCTCGCTGACCTCCACCCAGCGCTCACCGAGCGCGGGCTATCCCGCCGTGGGTGCGATCTCCTCCGAGGAGAGTTCGTCACGCGACCTCCAGCGGCCGCAGATGCGGTCTCCTTCACCGCGACCCCAAGGCACCCCACGATCGCTGTGGGTTCCCATCCTCTTGGTGGTGATCGTGGCCTTGGCCGGCACCGCGGCGTGGTTGTGGTGGAACGCGGCAGGAGCCTCCACACCGCAGCGAACCTCGTCCAACTCGACCCCCACCGCCACGCCTTCGACGCTCGATCCCACCGCGGCACCCGGCAACCCGGGCACACCTTCGGTGGGGCCCGCAGGCGATCCCGCGAACCCCGGCGCTGCCGCGTCTGGCTCCGAGACCGCAGGGGCATCGTCGGGACCGGGCGAGCCGACGGCTGCGACGACCGGTGCGGCCGAGTCGGCCACCGCCACCACGGGTCGGCAGCCGGCCGGCGACGACGATGCGGTCCCGACCAGCACGGGCGGCGAAGCCGGCGATGCGGGCGGCGACTCGGCGGGTTCCGAGCCCCGGACTCCACACCATCGTCGTCACCCCCGTCGGAATCCCAAGCACGAGCCCGATCCCACGCCTGGGACCGACCTGCCCGGGATTCGTCCGGGACGCCCCGTCCCGCCCTGACCGCCCGCCGCGGTGCCGAGCACGACCGGGGCAGGTCGCACCACGCCGTTGGGCCCGCGTACAGCACGAGCCCGCCATCACTGCGTGTGCTGGCTCGACGCGGGCACGATGTGTTGGGCAACCGCGCGAGCGGAAGAGCCATACCGCACCACCACGGCGGTCGAGGGCGGTCGTCGGGTATCCTCCGCACCACCGTGGCCGTCACCCGCGTCTGTTTCGTCTGTCTCGGCAACATCTGCCGTTCTCCCACCGCCGAGGGCGTCTTTCGCCATCTGGTCGACGAGGCGGGTGTCTCAGCCGCGTTCGAGATCGACAGCGCAGGCACGGCCGCCTACCACGAAGGTGAGCCGCCCGATCGACGCTCCACCGCCGCTGCGGCCAGCCGCGGAGTCCATCTGGGTGGACGCGCCCGACAGTTTCGACGCGAGGACTTCGCCCGGTTCGACCACGTGCTCGCGATGGACCAGCAAAACCGCGACGCGCTGCAGCAGCTGGCTCCGGACGCACCCAGTCGCGCCAAGGTCCGGCTGCTCCGAGACCTCGACCCCAGCAGCGAGCCCGGCTCCGAGGTCCCCGATCCCTACTACGGCGGGCCCCAGGGCTTCGACATCGTGTTCGATATCTGCATGGCGGCGTGCGGTCGACTGCTCGCGGAGCTCCAAGACACGGATGGACGCTGAGCTTCGCGAGGCCGTGGGCCAAGCGCTCGGTGCCGCCGTCGTGCAGGCCAAGCCGCTGTCGGGCGGCGATATCAACGAGGCCTGGGCGGTGCAGTGCGGCGACGGCTGGGTGTTCGTCAAGTCCCGCCCCGGTGCCCCGGCGTCGACGTTTTCGGTGGAAGCCCGCGGTCTGCAGTGGCTGGCGCAGACCAACGCTCTGCGAACCCCCGCCGTGCTCGCCTACGGGGAGGACCCGCCGTTCCTCGCCCTCGAGCAGCTGACGCCCGGGCCGCCGCGGGACGACTTCGACGCGACGCTCGGCCGAGGCCTCGCCGCCATGCACCGCGACGGGCCAGCCCAGTTCGGCCTGGACCACACCAACTTCATCGCCCGACTGACGCAGGACAACACCCCCACCGACGACTGGCCCACGTTCTATTGGGAGCGACGCCTGCAGCCGCAGCTCCGGCTGGCCACCGACGCTGGTCTCGCCGATGCCGGGTTGCGCCGTGAGCTCGATGCCCTCGCCAGCCGACTCCCCTCGCGGTGTGGTCCACCCGAGCCTCCCGCCCGACTCCATGGCGACCTGTGGGGCGGCAACCTGATGGTGGACGACCAGGGCATGCCCGCGCTCATCGATCCGGCCGTCTACGGGGGACACCGCGAGATCGACCTGGCGATGATGCAGCTGTTCGGCGGGTTCTCGGCGCGGGTGTTGGCGGCCTACGACGAGGCCCATCCCCTCGCTCCCGGAGCCACCCAACGCGTCCCGCTGTACCAGCTGTATCCGCTGTTGGTGCACGTCAATCTGTTCGGCGGCAGCTACCTCGGCGCCGTACGGCGGGCGTTGGCATCGGTACGCTGACCCGGAGTTCGATCGGCCGAGCCCGCGCTCGGAGAGCCCAGGCCGACCGAGCCGATGACCAGGCTCGCGACCCGCGGCCGGGTCTGTCTGCACGGCCGCGTGTGGCGGCCCATGCGGCGCGTCGACGCGGCCGCGGCACGTCGCAGGCCGGGCCTTCGACCACCGCCTCCACGCCACGATCTCCGCGCGTGCTTCGGTGCGGCGCGATGGCGGAGGGCAACGATGATCGAGCCAATACCGTCCCCGAGCTCGAGCGGTCGGGGCTCAAGCCCGAGGCCCAAACGCCCGCCACGATGCCTCTACAGCCGCTTTTTTGGAGAAGGTAGGATATCATACTACATCGAGCATCATGCGTCGTGCTCCGACTCAGCTGGCCCGTGTTCGTCTGAAGAAGGTCGCCGTTGCGGCGGGACAGCGCCCCGGCGAGCCCAGCCGCCACAGCCTGCGGCCTCCGGTCCCAGTGCAGGTCGTTGCCACGCGCGACACGGGCCACGTCACGCGGGGCCAGCGTCCGCCGCGTCCGCCCGCCATCGATCCTCCGACGCCACAGACCGAGGCCACCGCCTGGAGTCGCAGCCTGTGGGGCCCGTTCTTGCCTGACCGACGCCGCTCCACGCCCGCCGCGGCACCCCATGGCGTCGAGCGACGTCGGGGCGAGGCTGCCTGACGCATTGGCGATCGCTCCTGGTCTTTGTTCGTAGGCCCGCAATCCGTTGGCCGGTCTACCGGACTTGTGGCGTGTACCCACCGCGCACATGTGTCGCGAAGCTCGTCCGCACCCCCGCGGGCTGGTCGCCGACACCCCGCGGCGGGAATCCAGGAGACCACGATGAACTCGCCATCTTCGCTGCGCCCGATGTGGCCGCAGACCCTCGTGCTGCTGTCATCACTGGCCCTCGGCTTCGGGTGTGATCGGGTCGACGACGCCGACGACCCCGAGTCGCTATCGCTCGACTCCGAAGGGGACATCGACGCCGACGACGAGCCCCATGATTTGATACCGCCCCAGACCGCCGAGGCCGCGGGCAAGACCCATCCCGTAGCCCAGAACCTGACCACTCACGACGAACCGGTCGCCGCGCTCGGCTGGGCCCCCGCGGTCTCCGAGGAGACCCCGCCTGCCACCTGCGACGGCTCCGGTGTCGCCGTTGGGGTCGACTGCATGGGCTGGCACTGCGACCTGGTGCAGATGTTCTGCGGCGCGCACTCGGGCACCGTGGGCGCACGCGTTTGGACCGAGTGGTTCTCCGAGGAGGCCAACAGCTATCGCATCTGCCCCAATACCCAGTGGGTCACCGGGGTCGCGTGCCAGGGCGCTTGGTGTGACGACATCTCGCTCGAGTGCACCGACCTGGGGCTGAGCGCGAAGACCTGTTGGTGGTCGAGCTACTTCGGATCCGAAGATCCGATCTTCATGGCCCCCACCGGACACCTCATGGCAGGAGTGCAGTGCAAGGGAACGTACTGCGAACAGATGCGGTACTTCACCTGCGAGGTCTGACCCACGTCGATCATGACGAGCGTCGAGGGACACGCGGCTGCCTCGCCCGCCCTTGGGCCTCGTACCCCGTGACTCAGCCGAGCTTGAACACGTTGTTGAACGTGAACGAGCCCGTGCCGCGGAGCGGCCAGCCCTCGACCTCGTCCTCGACACACTCGATCATCGAGGCCGGGAAGCCCTTGCCGGAGGCCGATACGCGCTCGACGTGCCCGCCCGCCACATCCAGCTCCACCGTCATCGTGCCCTCGAGCGCAGGGGCGTCTCGCAGCGCCTGCTGGTAGCAGGACTCGAGCTTGCGGGCATGCCGGGTGACGTCGCGCATGGTCAGCGCGCGGTCGGGCTCACCGGGCTCCGGCTCGACCGATGGCGACTCGGTCGCGCTGGGCTCGGCGGGAGTGTCTTTCGCCGCGGACGAGCCTCGCCCTCCGGGGCCGAGGCCGCCCAATCCAATGGTGCCCTCGCCCGTGCCGCCACCCCCTCGTCCGCTGCCGTGCAGACCGAGGCCACCGGAACCGAAGGACCCGTAGGGTGACGCCTCCAACAGACCCTGCATGGCCTCGTCATCGAGCCGGCCCAGCCCTCCTCCGCCCCATGCACCGAGGCCGGGCTCGGCCGCCATCAGACCGACAATGCCCGCGGAGCCGATCCCCATCACGACCGGCCGAAGCTCGACCGCGGCGGGCTCGAAGCACAGCGTGACGGTGGCGGCTGTGCCTTCTGCGTCGCTCGGAAGCGCGAACGGAGCGAACTCGAAGCACGAGCGTCCATCGACGACGCTCGGGTCCGTGTCGAATTGGAGGCCGTCGGGCGCAGCGCCGGCCTCGGTGCCGTCGGGCCACCAGATGGTGGCGCCCCTGCGCACCGTGGCGTGCTCGTCGGCCAGCGCGAACACGGCAGAGGCCTTGGTCGACGCGCGGCCCAGCTCCTTGCCCTGATCCTTCATGGACTGAGCGGCCGCGATGGTCTCGGCGTTGGCGGGCCCCGACGGCGTCGGCCCACCTCCCAGGCGCGAGGGGTCGGCCAGCGCCTCTACGAGCGCGCAGCGACTCCCCACCGTGACCAGCGTACGGTCGCCGTCGCGGCGGTGAGCCAGCAGCAGCCCGTTGCCGATGAACGCCGTCTCGGGCAGCACCGGATCGCCGCCCGCGATCGTCAACGGCGGCCCGCCCTGCAACACGCCCATCGGGGTGCCACCGCCCGCGCTGGGCCCGATCGCACCGACCGTCTCGTACACAGTGGAGATGTCGCCCTCGGCGATCGGCACCGCCAGGTGCAGCCCCGCGGCGTCCACTTCGACCCGCGTGGCTGCGCCCCCGACCACGGTCCCGGGACGCAGCTGGACCGAGGTGCCATCGTCGAACTTCGCCGTCACGGCACGCCCCAAGACCCGCGCGAGGGCGCCCGGCTCGACCCACATCGGAATCGACACCGTCGCGATCGGAGCTTCGTTCGCGGTGCATCGATCCGCCCGTGCGGCGAGCTTCACCTGGAGCTTGCCCCGGGACTGGGCCACCACGGTCGCCGCGAGCACGGTTCCCGGGCTCCGCTCCGCCCGAGACCGCGGCAGCCGGACCTCGAGCGGTGACCCCGTCGGCGCCCAGCCCAGCTGAACCTTGGCCCCCGCCGGGATCAGCACGTGCTTGCCGACGAAGTCGCCCGGCTCGGTGGGTCGCGCCAGCGGTGGCTCGGGCTCGGGCTCCGATCGACGAGCCGTGCCGGGGCTCGGCACGACCGCCGCGGCCGCCGGCTCGGGCTCGCCGTCCCCGCAGCCCGAACTCAGCATCACCACGGCAAGCCCCGCCCCCAGCGTCGACCGCATCACAGCCTGATTGATTGCCCCCGATGCCCCGACGATGTCAACGGAAACGCTGGGTCCAAACCACGCGCTGCCACCCACCAAGCGCAGGCCGAGCTGCGTGGAAGGTCGGGACCACGCCGATCATGTCGTCGGCCACGTCGCCGTTGGACCGATTGTTCGACGCCAGCGTGGCGGTGGAGCCCAGGCTCAGCCGGGGCCCACGGCCCACCCGACGCCGAGCCCGGGCGAGGGCGAGGGCGCTCGTCCCACCTCGCCCGCACTCGGCCGTCGACAGAGTTCATGGGCAGGCCAGCGGGTCGTTGTCACAGACACCGGGGTCGCAGACATCGGGGCAACAATCACCAAACAGCGAGCACTGCAGATCACACGCGCAGCCGTCGTCGGAGTACAAGCCGCAAAACCCCACACACGAGCCTCCGCCTCCTCCGCCGGTGTCACCCACGCCAGTCTCGCCCTCCCCGGTGTCCCCCACTCCAGTCTCGCCCTCTCCCGTATCGCCGGGCGCATCGGTGGTGCCGCCATCTCCGGTGCCGGTCGTGCCTTCGCCTGGACACTCACCCCCGTCTCCCGCCGACTCGCCATCGCGAGGATCACATCCATCGGTCGCCGATGCTCCCGTGTCCGCCACGCCCGTGTCGCCGCTGGCCGACTCAGTGGGCGCTGACGTCGTCGTGCCGGTACCGTCACCCGTGGTCGTCCCCGGCGGCGGCATCGGGCTGGTGCCGGGCTCCGTGTCGGTCATGCCCGGGGCTGCGCTGGTCGAGCTGGCGTCGGAGCTAGCGGTGTCGCCGTCGCTGTTCGCGGGGTCGCACGCCAACGTCAGTCCGGCGGCGGCCAAGGTCAAGGAGCACACGAGGGAATGCAGTCGTACGTAGTTCATGGCTTCCTTCCCCCAGTGAGAGATGGCAGCCAATCGATCACCAAGAATGCGCGACCGATGCCTTCGCAATTTTCGAGCGAACCGAACGTCGACGGCCGGCAACTACCGCCCTCGATACAGCCGACCACGCCCGTTCACCGCCGCGGCCCAGATCAACCGCGGGCCGTCGACTGTCTCGGCCTCAGCCCCAGGGGGCGATTCGAACCTTGCCGCGATCTTCCCAGCCGCACTCCTCGTTGATCCACTCCTTGCGGAGCTCGAGGTTGCCCTGCTCGTCACGCGACACGAAGATGTTGCTCATCCAGTTGTCGTCGTCACGCTCGGGGTAGTCCGACCGGTAGTGGGCGCCGCGGCTCTCGGTGCGCAGCAGTGCAGCCTGGGTGATGGCCTCGGCGACATGCATCATGTTGCGCAGCTCCATCGCCACCACGTGGTCGAACG
>JAHZJA010000715.1 GCA_022601155.1 Deltaproteobacteria bacterium
CAGGCCCAGGGTCACCAACCGCTGGCGATCGAGTCTCACCCCCGCATCGTGCGGCTGACGGGGGCCTCGGCGAAGCGCCAGGCGTTCGCGGCCACCCGCGGCGGTCGACAGATCGGACGGCTCACCGAGGCGCTGCTGGCCACCCTCGAGGAGGCTGGTGACACCTGGCCGACGCTGTCGTGGGCCACGGTGGGGCACCGGGTTCGCGAGCACGTGATCGGTGCACTCCAGATGGAGGGGCAGTGGGTCAATCTGGCTGGGCCCCGTGCGCGTCGCCTGTTCCGCACCGAGACGGTGACCGAGCCCGGGGCCGTGGCGTTCATCCCCGCCGACGATCCAGGCCGGGGTTGGATACGGGCGGGTTGGCTGCAGGGCGCGGCCACGGGCGACCGCTGGGCGGTGTCCAGCGGTGGCGTCGATACGGAGGTCGTCGTCGAGTCGGTGGGGCGCAATCGATCCGAGGTCGTGGTGGAGGGTGCCGCCACGGGGATGCCGATGGGCAGCGCGGCCCATCCCGTGCGTCTTGCCGCCCGGATGCCCGTGGATGTCCCTTCGGCCCTGCAGCCCATGGTCGAGGACTCGGCGTGGCTGTGCGCTGGCTCTGGAGACATCGCCGAGCGGGTGGTCGCGCGCGATGGAGGCTGGGTCGTCGAGCCCAGTGCCCGGTGGATTGGTGCGCAGATGAGCGACGATCCGGAGGGCCGGGCCGCCGCAGTGGAGCTGCTCGAACAGCGGGCCCGCTGGTGGACCGTGGCGCGGTGCTTGTCCGAACACGAGCCCGACCCGTGCCCCGTGCGCTGGAGCTGGTCGCGAGGCGCCGATGGGACTGCGCTGCCGAACGAGGGGGCTGAGCTCGGGGCCGGCGACCGGGTGGTGGTGGACCTGTGGTTCGACGGCACGGTGCCACTTTCGTGGTTCATCTCCGTGGTGTTCATCGATCCGATCGGCGAGTCGACGTTGCTCAGCGCCAGCATGCCCGAGGGCATCGAGCTTCGCGCCGGCGAGCTCGAACGGCTGGGCGTGCGACGGGGGTCCAGGGCTCGTGGAGTCGCGCTGCCTTGGCCCAAGGCGGCCACGGCAAGCGAGGGCCGAGCGCAGTTGCTGCTGCTGGCCAGCCGGCGGCCCCTGTCGCTCGATCACCTGGTGCGTGCCGGCGCGCTCGACGACGCTGCGATCGCGCTGCCGGGCCTGGTCCACGACACCGTTCGAGGACACCGCCCCGAGCACGCCCGCGCGTGTGCGTGGACCACCTTCGAGTTTTCCCTCGCTGCTTCCTCCTGACGACGACCGCGGCCATGTCCACCCCACTCGACACGCTACGTCTTCACCACTCCCCGTTCATCGTCTATGTGGGGGATGCACTGCCGACCGCGGCGGGCCTGCCCTCGCGGCGCGCCGTGGCCCAAGGGTTGCTGGTCGATGCGGAGGACTACGTGTCGGCCCGACAGCATCGCGAGCTCGCGCAGCTGGGCCAAGGCCCCGATCTCGCCGCGGTGTTCTCCGAGCTGGAGCGCGCCCTCACGCCCGCGGGGTTTGGGCGCACCATCGAGAGGATGCTGGCCGACGATGCCTGCGAGGTACCAGCCCTGGGCCGAGCCGTGGCCGCGCTGGGGCAGCAGATTCGCGGGGTGATCACGCCCAACCTCGACCATCTGCTCGAGCGTGCATTCGAAGGAGAGCTGACGGTCCATCCCACCCCTGTCGCCGATCTGGCGAGCCGTCGCGGGTGGTTGCTCAAGATCCACGGCACGCTGCGCGATCGCAGCACCTGGGTGTTCACCACCGAACAACAAGGCCGCGTGCTCTACCGCGACCCGCTTCATCGTGAGGTATTTCGCAGCCTGTTCCTCGCGCACCCGATCGTGTTCGTAGGTACTCGGCTCGACGACCCCGTCCTCAACGCGCTCCTGCAGCAGGTGCAGGCGCTGGCGCAAGGCCAGCCTCCGCGGCACTGGGCCTTGGTCCATGCCGACGAGGCCGGGCCGATTCGCCGGCGGCAGCTGGCGGCGGCAGGTGTCGAGCTGGTCACCTACGGCGACGAAACCGAGTGCCTGGCGCTGTTGGGGTCGTTGGTCCGTGGCGGGAACGGGCGGGCGCCCCAAGGGCAGGGCATTGATGCTGCCTCAACGCCGCTGGCCGTGTCTGCGGGCTCCGAGCCCGGTGCGGCTGCGGGACAGCAGGCAGTGGCGGGGGGCGGGGAGTCTCCGCAGCAAACAGCATCAGGTCCGGGCGCCGTGGTCGGCCAGGCAGCGTCGGGCGTGGCGACGACTCGGAGGCGGGCTGCGTCGATCCAGGTCGCTGCGGTAGGGCAGCGAGTGTCGAGCCCTGTGGGGACTGGAGGCGAGGCCGTGTCAGGTCCGATCGCGGCGGCGACCCAGGGACACGCCGCATCGGGGCCAGGGGCCACGCCAGGACGGGTCGTGTCGAACACCGCGGCTTCGGTCCCGCCCGAGCGCTCGATCTTGCTGATCGCGGCCAATCCCGCGGGGACCGATCCTCTTCGCCTCGATCGCGAGCTACGGATCATCCGTGAAGCGATCGAACGCAGTCGCCATCGGACGCGCTTGCGCCTGGAGGTGCGTCCTGCGGCCACGGTGCACGACCTGCGGCGAGCGCTGCTGGAGGGTCAGTTCGATGTGGTGCACATCAGCGGCCACGGTGAGGAGCAAGGCTTGGTTCTCGAAGACGACGCGGGCAACAGCGTGCCCGTGGCGCGGCTGGCCGTGGCCCGCTTGTTTGCACGCTATGCGGCGCCAGCCGGCCCGTTGCGCTGTGTGGTGCTCAATGCATGCTGGTCGCGATTGACCGGGGAACAGCCGGCCATGAACGTGCCGTTTACGGTGGCCATGGATGGGCCCGTCAGCGACCAGGGAGCCCAGGAGTTTTCGCGTGGGTTCTACGACGCACTCGGGGCCGGCATGGACTACGACCGTGCCTACGAAGAGGGGTGCAGCAGCGCGGAGCTGGGGGCACCTGGGGCGCGATTCGAGTCCGTGCTGCTGCGGGGATAGCACTCAAAAACGCATGGTCAGGGCGAGCTGTCCGCCGCCGCGCATGGGGGTTGCGGCGAGGTGCATCTGGGCGTCGAGCTTGCGCAGGCGGTAGGTACCAATGCCTCCCAGAGTGAATCCCACGACCTGGGCGGCGCCCAAGGCCGCGGTGAACACGGTCCCCGTCGCGGTGCCGTCACGCGCGGCGAACCCCGCGGCGATGAACGGACCGATCCCCGGCACCATCATGGCCGTGCCCCACTCGAGGGCGCCGATGTCGAACGCGATCGCGCCGGCCACCAGCGAAGTCGCGTAGGTGATGCCCGCGATGGACCATCCGCTGATCATCAGGTTGCGCGCGCGGCTGCGGCGAACGTTGAGGCGGGCGGTGTCTGATGGGGCCGCGGCGGGGGGCATCGCGGGGGTCGCCGCAGGCTCGACGGCGGCGGCTGTGAGCACGGTCTGGTCGCCAGGGTTCGTCGTGGTGGCGAGTGGGGGCGCGGCCGTGGCTGGGGTCGCGGTGACGGCAGGCGTTGGTTGCGGCGGGGGCTCGGCGGCGGGCGGCGGCGACTGGCTGGCCACCGTGACGGTCGGTTGCTCGGCGGCTGGCTCGGCCGCGGATGCGGTCGGCGACCACGCGATCGCA
>JAHZJA010000716.1 GCA_022601155.1 Deltaproteobacteria bacterium
ACCTGTGCGTGTGCGGCCTGTCCCTGGGAGCGATTCCCATGGTGGCCAACGATCTTCTCGACCGCAGTCGCCCCGCGTACTCCGAGGCCTGGGCTCGGATGGTCGATGGCATGGAGGTGTGTCGAACGATCTCCATGCAGCTGTGGATGGAGCGCCCGGAGGCCGAGCAGTACGCGGTGCCCGTGCGCCCCGGAGTGCCGCCCCACCGCGGCCTGCTCACCCAGTTTGCTCCGCCCGAGCCGAGCTTCGCCAACTTCAGCCACCTGCTGCGGCTCGAGGACTGGGCGGGGGACGATCGCATCGACACCGCGCCCGCGTTCTTGGCCTACCACACGGGGGCGCTGACCTCCGGGCATCCCATTCGAGACGAGACCTTCTCCGACCCGGAGCTCCCCGCTCGCGAGCAAGCCAAGTGGAGACGTCGGGCCTCCAGCTGGTTGGCGACCAACTATCGTCAGTTCTACGACCAGGCGTCGGTGTCGTTCGTGGAGTTTTGCGACCAGATGGTGGCGCCCCGCGATCTCCGAGGCCAACAGCGGCTCGCGTGGCAGTACTTTCACGTGGGCCTTCAGCCGTGGGATCTGTACGTGCTCAGCCAGCCGGGGAAGATCGATCTACGTCTGGGCCAGAGCGAGTCGTGGTGCCGCAACCTGTTCTTGTGCGGCGACTGGACCCGGACCGATCTCAACGCGGGCTGTGTAGAGGCCGCGACACAATCCGGGATGTTGTGCGCGCGCGTCATCTCCAAGCACCCTCGCTACATCTGGCACACCGGGTTCTGACGGCGGGCGCAGGCGTCGATCACCATCGCCGTAGGCCCCGCGGGCCCCGCGTCACGCAATCGCCGGCCGCGCATAAAAAAACCCTTGGCGCCGGGGGAGGCACCAAGGGAAGGGGTCGGGGTGTTTCCAGACAGGTCGGGGAGAGTCGGGCTTGACCGTCGGGGGAGACATCGCGCCCACCGACCTGCGGAAATCTTTGTCTTGCGTCGTTCGCTACCGTTGTCCCTCGCCAGGGACGTCCCGGATCGGTGCGAGCGGCGTGCCATCTGTCACGAAACTTCGCTGAAAGAGCGATCAGTCCTGTAAATCTAAAGGTTTACCTATGATCAACGGGCACTCGCGGTGAGCGCTATCTATGTCAGGAATTTGGCGATCCGGCTCTCTAGGCAGGAATCGCCATAATTATGACGACGAAATCGGCCGGCCGTCTGATTTTTGACGTTTTGCTCGAGAGCCTGCTCTAGGTGCCAGCTACGCCGAATTTCAGAGGCCGTGCGCAATGACCCGCGGAGCGCACCGCTTTGGCAAAGATCGACCCGGGCTCTCCTGCGTTGGGATGGCACGGGAACGACCTTGCCATGTCCATCTCGCATACTGCGCCGCTCGAACGATCGAGCATGTCCTGGGGTTGGGGAGGAACGGCGACGGCGCCCCGCTGTCTAGCTCACGCCATGCGTACGCCAGCCGACCCCGCCGAGCCGCTCAGCGATGAGGATCTCATGGAGTCCTTTCGCACTGGCGATGCCGACGCCTTCGAGGTGCTCGTCATGCGGCACAGCCGTGGGCTGTACAACTTCCTGCTCCGCAGCGTCCATGTCCCCGCGAGGGCGGAGGAACTGCTGCAGGAAGTCTTGTTACGGGTGATCCGGTCCAAAGAGCGCTACCGTCGTTCTGCACGGTTTACGACGTGGGTCTACACCATTGCTCGGAACCTGTGCGTCGATGAGAGCCGCCGTGCCCGCTTCCGAGATCATGAGTCGCTCGACGCGCCGCTTCGCGGGCGCAGCCCCCACGAGAGTTCGTCGACGCTGTTGTCGACACTGTCCACCGACAAGTCGCGCCCCGATCTGCGGGCCGAGACCCCCCGGCTTCGCGAGCGCCTCAACGGAGCTGTGCTCCGTCTGCCCGCCGACCAGCGCGAGGTCTTCCTGATGCGGCTGATGGCAGGTATGTCCTTCCGAGAGATCGGCGAGACGGTGGGCGCACCCGAGAACACGGTCAAGAGTCGCATGCGCTATGCGCTCGACAAGCTTCGCGACGAGCTGGACGACCTGCGTCAGGTGGTCTGTAGCCTCGTCGCCACCGAGGGCCTCGCGCATGGCTGAAGGCTCCCTGGCGCCCGCCGAGCTCGATCGTCTGGAGGATGCCCTCGAGGGCCTCGAAGACGACGCAGCGCTCGAGCGTTGGTTGACCGTCGAGCCCAGCGAGACGGTGCGCGAGCGCCTGACGAGTTATCGATCGATCCTCGACGCAACGCGCGAGGCGATGCCGATCGAAGAGGTTCCCAGCGGCGTGCTCGACGGTGTGATCGCCGAGGCTCAACGGGCGGCCGCAGTGGCTCCGGTCGCGGCGGCAGCCAAGGCCTCGTGGTGGCAACGCATGCGCGGCAGCTACGTCGTGCCCGCCGTCGCGCTGGCCGGGACGGCCGTACTCGTGCTGTGGGTGGGCCAGCCCAACGAGGCTGGTGTCACGGCGACGGCACCTGTGGAGCTGGCCGAGGGCGAAGCCAGCCGGTCCCGGGCCAAGCTCGACGAGACGGTCGATGCGGCAGCACCCGCCAAGGAGGAGGCCGCCGGACGAGCCGCCCCAGCGCCCGCCGCCCAAGCGCCGCCCCAAGATGCCGAAGGGATCAAAGGAGTCGAGCTCGGCGCGACGCTGGAGGCTCGGCCCGAGGAGGACGCCCAGGCCCAGCAAGAGGTCACGCCCGACGTGGTCCCCGAGGTCGCCAGCAACGACAAGAAGATGGGCACGCTGGGTGAGGCGCCCGGCACCAAACCCGTCAACGCCGATCCCAAACCAACCCCCACCACGGGTGCCGCGGGTCCGGCCAACGGTCGCTGGGACATCATCAGCCGCGGCGATCGGGCGCGCCAAGAGGGCGACTGCATCGCCGCGCGCGACGAGTACGCAGTGGCACTCGAAGACGACGACCCGGCCGTGCGTGCGCGGGCCTTCGCGGGTCTGGGCCTTTGTGACGCGAGCATGGGCGCGACCGCTTCGGCCGACGGCAACTTCGAGCGAGCCCGAGAGCTCGACGGCGAGATCGGTGTGTTCATCGATTCGCAGCAGCAGCGCAAGCCGCCACGGTCCAAAAAACGCAGCAAGTCCAAGCGCAAGGCCTCACGGCCCGCGCCCAAGTCCGATACCAACAACGCCGCGCTGGACCAGCTCGATCCGTTCAATCCGTAGCCCCCACCGCGGCCGGTGACGGTGCCGACGGGCCGCGGGTGGTAGCGTGGCTGTGCGTCGTGAACGTTCGACGCGCGGTCCAATGACCTCGGACTCGTACACGCGTCGCGTCCATCACGTGATGGACCATGTCCGTCGCAACCTCGCAGGTGATCTGTCGCTGGAGACGCTGGCGCGGCAAGCTCATTTCTCGCCGTTCCACTTCCACCGGATCTTCAAGGTCGTGGCCGGCGAGACGGTGGCGCAGTACACCCGTCGGTGTCGGCTGGAGCGCGCCGCGTATCTCATGATGGCCGCGCCTTCACGGATGCTCGGCTCGATTGCGCTGGAGGTTGGATTTTCGTCGCAGTCCGATCTGTCCCGGAGCTTTCGTCGCGAGTACGGGCTGCCGCCGAGCACCTGGGATCGCAAGACCGCCCTCCACGGCCAGCCGATCCCTCAGCCCCTGCCAGGCGTGGAGATCTCGGCCGACGCTCCACCGCAGGCCGTGGTCCGACGACACCCCGCGTGCCGACTGGCCTACGTTCGCGTGCGCGAGCCCTTCGTCACCGATGCGCTTCAGCAGGGCTATCAGGTGTTGGTCGAGTGGCTCGAGCAGCGGGGTGTCGCGTGGCGCGACCTTCAGGTGCTGGGCCTGAGCTGGGACAATTACGAGACCACACCGCTGCACAAGGTGCGCTTCGACATCGGCTTCGTCGTGTCGTCGCCGCTGCAACCGGACGGTGAGGTCGGGATCCAGTCGCTGCCCGCGGTCGAGGCCGTCGATGTGCACGTGGACGGCTCGCTGCCCCTCATCGCGCAGGCGTGGGACTACCTGTACGAGCAATGGTTGCCGCGGTCTCGCTATGAGCCCGACGACATGCCAGGGATCAAGCGCTTTCGTGTGCGGCCCGACGTGCTGCAGTGGTCACGCTGGAACGTCGACTGCTCGATCGCGATCCGCCCGCTGCGTCCCTGATCGAGCCGGCGAGCCCTGCGGTCTGTCGGGGGAGGCGAGACGGCGGCTCTCGCCGGGCTGTGCGGAGCGCGACACGAAGCACCTCCTCGCGAGCGCGGCCACGATCGGAGACGCCGAAACTCCCGCCGGGGTGGTGGTGCCGCACAGGCTCTGTGGCGCCCGGCCTGGGGCGGTGGCGTACAACGGCGGGTCTTGCACTGTGGGCCCGACGACGGTCGGGGCCCCTGGAGCGGGCTTCGGATTCGTCGCCGAGATGCGGCGGGACCCTCAAAAGAGCGACAGGTTGCCGCTCTTGGCTCCCCAGCTGCGGCGAGTCTCCGGGGGTAGCTCCCCGTAGCGTTGCTCGTAGGCGCTCAAGAACTTCCGCGTGGCTGCATTGAGGTAGCCCCCACCGCGGACGGGACCGAACTCGTCGCCGTAGCGATTGGCGATCACACCGAAGGCCCGGTCGCGGGCATCCTTGGCCACGATCGATGCGGCGGCCACCGAGACATGCGCCGACTCGCCGCGATTGACGGCCTGCAGCCGGGGGTAGTGCAGTCGCAGCGGCTTGAACATGGTGGCACCGTCGCAGATCACCCGGGCGTCTCGCTCGACCTCCATCGCGGCCAGTAGCTCCAGCACCACGCGACGCTCGAGGGCGTTGAGCTGGCCCCGATAGGTGTAGTGATCGATCTCCTCCACCTCGACCGTTCGCAGACGAACGGCAGGCACGCACGCCCGAATTTGCTCCGCCAGCTGGGCCCGGCGGAGCTGGCCTTCGGCGGTGCTACCGAAGCTCTTGCTGTCGTCCACGCCCAGCGTACCGAGGGCGCGGGTCGCCTTGCGATCGACGCCGACGACCGCGATGGTCATCGGCCCGAGGATGGGGCCACGCCCCGCCTCGTCGACGCCGTAGATCAGGCTCACCTGTCGGCCTCGACCGGATCGTCGTGCGCAGCGTCGGCGAGGACATCGATGGCGGTGAGGACGGCACTGCGTAGCCGCAGGGCCTCCGCTCGTGGGGCACTGCTGGCGGCGCGGTCTTGTACGGCGCGCGCTCGCTCCACGGGCAGGGTCAGCTCGCGCGCCCGTGCGGCCCAGGCTCGGGCCACCGGTCGCAGCGCTTCCCGAAATCCCGTGCGCATTGCAGCCTCACCGTCGCCGATGCGCTGACCGTACTCCCGCAGCACCTCGGGCAAGAATCCCGCGTGGACCAGTCCCTCGATATGACCCTGGGCCCATGGCACCAGCCGCTGGTCGAGCACCGCGGCGGCGGCCGGATCCTGTCGGCCCATCGGCGCGAGCGCGCGACGCAAGGCGGCGATCGTGCCCTCGCGGAACGAGGCGGCCAGGTATTCGGCATCCTGGGGGTCGATGGGCCCCTTCGATCGGCCCTTGCCCGCCACCAACACGCCGAGGCTCAGCCCCTCGCGCGTGAGTAGGTCGTCGACGCTCAGCAGCTCCTGCTCGAGCGTCTCCCCGAAGCGCAGCAGCAGCGGGTGCGCCGCGACGCGCTCGCCTCGCATGCCTTCGAGCGCGGCATCGGCTTGCTGCTCGAGGGTGACGACGGCCTCGGCCACGGCCTCACGGGCGCCGCTGAGCGCTTCGGTCAGCCTTCGGGCCGTGAGGCCTCGCTTGAGCTCCCGTGCGCGCTGCAAGAAGTGCCGCTCGAGGGCGGTCTCCACCGCGGCGAACGGATCGTCACCAGAGCCTTCGGCTTGGGTGCGGTGCTCGAGGGCATCGCGTGCGCACAGCGGCACCACCTCCACCAGCACCTCGCCCAGCTGCGTGCGCAGATAGTCGGCCAGCTCGATCTTCTCGTCGTCGTCGAGGGTGTCGACCTTGTTGAGCACCCCCAACACCTGACGTCCTCCCGCCCGCAGGCTCGACAGCATCCCGGCCTCGGTCGCCGCGCCGCTGCGAGTGGCGGAGAACAACCACACCACGGCATCGGCCTCGTCGAGGAACTCGCGTGCGACCTGCTCGTGAAACGCGTCGAGGGCGTTGAGGCCCGGGGTGTCGACCACCGAGGCCTCGCCCATGCGTCCGCCGGTTCGCTCGATCTCCACGTGTCGAATCCGGGCCGCCTCGGCGTCGTCCAGCCCGTGCAAGAACGGCTCGACATCTTCGGGCGCCAGCGTCGAGATCCGACCATCGCGAAAGTGCACCCGGGCACCCCCGGTGGGGCCGCGCCGAAACACATTGATCGTGCTGGTGGTGGGCAGCACGCCCATCGGCGCGATCGTCTGGCCGAGCAGCGCGTTGACGAAGGTGCTCTTGCCCGCCGAAAACTCGCCCATGATCGCGATGGTGAGCGGCCGTGCCAGTCGCTCCCGCGCCGCCACCACCTGGGCCAGCGCGGCCTGGACCCCAGTGAGTGGCACGCCGAGGATTCGATTGGGTACGCCTGCGAGCAGAGTCGTCGCGGCGGCGAGGTGGTCCTCGAGCCGTGAGCCCGTCTCGCCGTTGGCCAGCTCGGCCAGCATTCGCCGTGCCCGGGGCAGCCCGGGTGACTCGATCAGCGCCTCGACCAGCAGGTCCTGGGCGAGCTCGTCTTGCTGCTCGAGTCGACAGCGCTCGGCCGCGGCCAGGGCTCGTTGGCTGGCCAGCACCGCGTTGCGTCGATCGGGGTCCCGCACCGGACTGCAGGGATCGGGCCCCGCGGGGCCGCCCAGATCGGGGTCGGCCCGAAACCGCGGCGGCAACCCGGGCAGGAAGTCCTCGGTGGACGCGTTGCCCTGGGCAATGCGGTGGCGGGCTCGGACCAGCCGCAGCTCTTCGGGCGCGGTGCCCTCTTCACGGCGCAGTCGGTCGAGGATCGGATCGCGAACCGGAGGCGGAAACCAGTCGAGGTACAGGGCGACATGCGCCAGCTCTTGGAGGTGACGATCGCCGATCGCAGGAGGGGCGGTCCGGGCCGCCTCGGCCAGCGCCTCGATCACCTCGCGTCGGTTCGACTCGCTCAGGGGTTGTTCGGTGCTCCGGGCGATCGCCAGCTGAGCCAGGGCCCACTGCCGCCGATACTCGGGGTCGGCGGCGCCGGCCTGCAGCAGTCGCATGGCGACGGTGCCGAGATCGTCGCCGCCATCGTCGGGCAAGCCCACCGTCAGCCCGACGAACAGCCGCGTGGCGTCGTGCCGGACATCGTCGGTCACCACCTCGAGCAGCGCCTGGGCTCCGATGACATCACCCTTGGCCGCGAGCACCTGAACCCGCAGCGCGGTGGCCTGGGTGTCCTTGGGATCGTGCTCCAGCGCTTCGTCGACCCACAGCTCGGCCTCGGCGGCCTGGTCGGTGGCCAGCAGCAGAGCGATGCCGCGTCCGAGCAAGATCCGGCGCAGCGGCTCACCGAGCGTGGAGGGGATCTGAGTCCTCGCCTTGCGGAGCTCGCGGAGCGCACGGTCCTGGTGTCCGCGATCGATCTGCGCGAGACCGCCGAGCAGGTGGAGCAACAACCGGGTCTCCTGGGCATCGGCCTTGGGCACGTCGCCCAGCTGGCGGGTGGCCCGACGCAGATCGTCGAGCGCGGGCTCGGGCCGATCGGAAAACAGCGCATGGGCTCCCTGCAGCAGGTAGCGGGGCGTCGGTCCGAGTGCGTCGTCCTGAAGCGCCGCAATGACGTCGGCCAGCGGTCGCAGCGGGCGCCCGCCCATCACTAGGTCGTGCACGAAGGTCAGCCCCAGCGCATACCGAAGGTGCGGCTGCCCCGGGTGGGCCTCGACCTGGGCGCGCAAGATGACCTGGGCGCGCGCGGGCTCCCCGGCCATGCGGTGGACGCGGGCCTCGTCGAGCGGCTCCCGCAGCTCGTCGGGCACCGATGGCGCGCCCGAGACCTCGGCCACCAGCTCGCCCACGCGCCGGGCCCAGCCGCCGAGGGCATCGCCCACCGATCGCAGTCCACCTCGCGGTGTCGGCTTTTCAGGGTCCTGCTCGTCACTCATCGGCGGCGAGCTTACCAGCCCGGATCTCGTGCCCTGGCGGTGGTGCCGGCAGGGCCCATGGACCCCCGGCACACCCGCCGGACACGAGGGCTCACAGCGGGGTGAACATCACGCCCAGCAGGCACATCTCGTCGTCGGTGCCGAACCCCGGCATCGTCGGTTGGTCGTCGCCCATGGTGTTCCACTCGCAGGTCACGTGGAACCGGTCGTCGCGGCCAGCGCGGAACGGCTGCTCGAGGAAGTAGGTCTGCTGCCAGTCGAAGTTCCAGCGATCGACCCGAGCCCCGCACATCATGTCGTCGCCGCGCTGCAGATCGACCGACATGGTGAGCCCACGCTCGTGCATGTGCGGCAGCAGCGCTAGCACCTCGAACTCGTCGGAGTCGAAGCCACCCGAGCTGTCGAACTGCATCATCTCCGAGAAGCTCTCGTCCCACGAGAAGCTGGCGGCCTCTTGCCCGGCGGGCAGCTGCTCGGGATTGCCGAATTGGGCGGAGAACAAGAACGGGTCCCACAGGATTTGGAACGCCTCGCGCTCGACCCCGTCGGTCATCTGGAGCTCGACCTCGGTGGCATCGCTGCCGCCGCCGTCGACGAGGTTGTAGTGCACCTGGACCACGATCACGTCGCCCGGATCGACGCGAATGCCGACGCCCTCGGGGAATTCGGTGGCGCCGACGCCCGGCGCCCAGGTGACGGGAACTCCCCCCGGGATGACGTCTTCACCCGCGGCGCCGAAGCAGTCCCAGCCCGACACGTCGGGGCTCAGCTCATCGAGCGCGTCCATCTGCTCACCGTTGCCCAGGAACGACGGGTCGACGCGGAAACCCAGCACGTGGTGCACGAGCTTGGCGTTGCCCGGCGCCACGTCGAAGCCCGTGATGAACCGCGGCTCGTCCAGCTCGAGCTCGAGCTTGAAGCAGTGGTAGTCCTCGAAGCCGCCGTAGCCTTCGACGGGCTTGGGCTCGTACTGCGGCAGTGACAGGGTTTGGATCTGTCCGGAGAGCTCTGTCGTCTGCGGGCGGGCGGGCGGCGGCAGTGAGGCGTCGCCCTCTTCGTAGCCGCCATCGACCCACGTGGCGATCGTCTCGATCTCCTCGTCCGACAGCCAGCGCGCATCTTCGAATGTGTTGCAGCTGCCGTCGTTGGTCACCCCGAACGGCGGCATCGAGCGGGACTGCACCGCAGCCAGCACGGCCGGGCCCCACTCGCGCACCGAGTCGTAGTCTTCGAGCGTGAACGGAGCGACCGCGCCCTCGGTGTGGCAGGAGTTGCAGTGCTCGGCGAGGATCGGCCGAACGTCGTCGTAGTAGAGGGCAGCCCGGGCCTCGTTGCCCGTGGTGCCCTCGTCGGCGGCGGCGTCGTCACTGGAGGGTTCGTCGCTGCATGCCGTCATCGCGAGGGCGATGGGCAGGCAGATCAACATCGAGCGCAGCTGGGTCATGGGTGTTCCTCCACGATCGTGTCCACCGGGCTTGGGCGGGATCGGCAAAGAGCGATTTCGCGCCGATATGGCGCCGATTCCGCTGGCCGATCGCGGGACGGCTCGTCCCGAAACCCGGTAGGAATCGCCTAGAACCTCCCACTGTCGCGTGTATTCTTCCAATGAATAGTTCGGATGACTGCATGCAGGAGCTTCATCTTTCCCAGATCGACCTCAATCTGCTCGTTGGGCTGGACACACTGCTGCGCGAGCGCAGCGTGACGCAGGCCGCCAAGCGCCTGGGGTTGAGTCAGTCGGCCATGAGCCACCAGCTCCGACGGCTGCGGGAGATGTTCGACGATCCGCTGCTGGTGGGGGGTCGGGGTGGGATGGTCACCACGCCACTGGCGGAAACGCTGGAGGGACCGGTTCGTCGGGCCTTGCTCGATTTGGGCCGGGCCATTCGCGGCGAGCTCTCGTTCGACCCTGTCACCGCGGAGCGAAGCTTCACCGTCGCCACGAAGGACGCGGTGGAAATCTTGGGCCTGCCCCCGCTGCTGAAGATGCTCGCCGAAGAGGCACCCGGCATTCGGGTCCGCGGCACGCCATTGGGCCCCAGCACTCTGACCGCGCTGCAGGAGGGCGACGTGGACCTCGCCATCGGCCCCGATCTCGAGGAAAAACTGGGGATGCGGGTGCCCGGCCTGCGCCGCCGTGTGCTCAGCCGGTCGGGGTGGGTGTGCGTGCTTCGGCGTGGCCACCCCTTGCTGGCGCGTGCGCAGCCCCCCGTCGCGCTGACCCTCGAGCAGTTTCTCGCCCTGCGTCACGTTCATGTGCGGCCCCCCGGAGGTGATGCGGAGTCGTCGGTGATCGACGAGCTGCTCGCGGCCCAGGGTCACACCCGCGACGTGGTGGCACGGGTCTCACACTTCATCAGTGCACTGTTCGCCGTGGCCTCGTCCGAGCTGGTCGCCACCCTCGCGCGCAGCATTGCCCAGGACATCGCGCCCATGCTCGGGCTCCAGCTGCTCGAACCACCGTTGCCCCTGCCGGACACCGCGCTGGTGATGACGTGGCACGAGCGCTTCGACGAAGATCCGGCCAACAAGTGGCTGCGGGCGGCGATGGTGCGCGTGACCGATGCGATGGAGGGCGACGACTGCCACGGGCCCGACCTGCGGCATGCCGCCGCGGACACGGCCGCGCAGTGACATCGGCCCCATCACTCCGTCGCGCGCTCGCGTCGGGGAGGTGGGGCTGTTAGGTTGGGTTGGCGATGCGCCTGCACGTAGGCACCAGCGGCTACAGCTACGATCAGTGGGAGGGCAGCTTCTACCCCGAGGGGATGAAGGCCGAAGATCGTCTGGCCCACTACGGTGAGCGCTTTGGCACCGTGGAGATCAACAACACGTTCTACCGGATGCCCAAGCGCGAGGTGGTGGAGCGATGGGCCGCCGCCGTGCCCTCCACGTTCCAGTTCGTCATCAAGGCCTCGCGTCGGATCACCCACCAGGGACGTCTCAAGGAGCAGGAGGTGAGCGACAGTGTCGCCTACCTGTTGGGGCAGCTGGAGCCGCTGGGCGAAAAGCGCGGCCCGTTGCTGTTCCAGACACCGCCGTATCTGCGCAAGGGGGTCGACCGGCTGCGGGCGTTCGTGGCGTTGCTGCCTCCGGGGGTGCGGGCGGCCTTCGAGTTTCGCCACCACAGCTGGGACGACCCCGAGATTCACGCGATCGTGTCCGAGGGTGGTCATGCGCTGTGTGCCGCCGAGCACGAGGCTGGCGTGCAGGAGGTCCCGCTGGTGAAGACGGGCAGCTGGGGCTACGTGCGTCTACGCGACCCCGACTACGACGACGACCAGCTGCGACGTTGGGTGGAGCGCATCGCCGAGACTTGGGACGAGGCATTCGTGTTCTTCAAGCACGAGCAGACCGGGCCCCAGCTGGTCAACCGCATGACCGCGATCGCCCAGACCATGGACGGGGTGGAGAGCTAGCCGGTGCCGACCGAGCTCAAGATCCACGTGTTTCGACGCAGCGACCACTGGGAGACCCTCGACACCTACTGGACCAGTCCGCTGTCGTTTTGGGCGCAGAAGAGCCTGCGGATCGAGCCGCCGCTGCCCTTGCGGGTGACGGTGCTGGGGGCGGTGGTCTCGCAGTCCGAGCAGGGGTGGATCAACTACGGGGGCATGAGTGCGATGTTCGTGCAGGCGGTGCAGGCCAAGGGTGAGGCGGGGCAGCGTGTTCGGGCGGAGATCCACGACGAGGCGGTGACCGAGCACGACGTCGACTGAGCGACAGTGCCAAGAGGTCGACGCCAGACCCGAGGCTGGCCGCCATCGTCGATCGCCACAGCACACGCGAGTGGAGGCGACGGTGCCGCGCCAACGGTCCGAAGCGAGGCTCGGGCTACGCGGGGACGGAGACCGGCGGTGTCACGTCGGCGACGGCCGGCACCATGCGGATGCGAGCCTCGATACCCGTCATCTTCAGCTGTCCGCTGACGCGCTCGATGTTGTCGGGTCCGGCGGGGATCAGCGCGTTGACGTTGAAGCCGTGTACGCCGTGGGGCACCACCACCGTGCGGCGGGCGAGGCCCTCGGATGCGCTCACGGGGATGCGCAGCACCGAGGTGTGCACGAGGATCTCGATGGTGTCGCCATCTTCGAGGCCGAGCTGCTGCATGTCGTCGGGGCACAGCCATGCGTGGGGCTCGGCGTCGCCGTCACGCAGGCCTCCGTGCAGCCAGCTGTTGTGCCCCAGCCGCCGTCGCCGACCGATCAGCGTGAAGGCCTCGGGGGCGGCAGGCGGCCGCCGGATCTGCTCGGCCGAGGGCTCGAGCTCACCGTCCCAGAACCGAATGCGGTGGCTGGCCAGGTAGCGCCCGGGCGCGAGCTTTCGCCCCTTGAACCCGTAGCGCGGGGTGGGCAGCCGACGATCGAGCGACTCGCGAGACAGCACCCAAAACCGCAAACCGCCGAGCTTCATCTTGCGGGCGATGTCCGACACGATCCGGGCGTCGGTGCGCGTGTCGTGCATGGGGGGCATCATCGGCCCCGCGATCTGCATCAGTCGCGTGCGCTGGAATGGGATCGAGGGGATCGACAGATCCCAGCGCTCGAGCCAGCTGGCGGCCGGCAGCTTGACGTGCGCGTGGCGGCTGGCGCGACTGTCGAACATGTCGATGGCCGCCACGAACTCCAGCTGCGAGAACGCCTCGTCGAGTCGGTCGGCACCGGGAATCGACCGCAGCGGGTCACCTGCGACCACCAGCATGGCGCGGATGCGTTCGGGCCCGGGGGTGAGGATCTCGTCGGCGAGGATGCCTCCGGGCAGGGTCCGCACGGTGGACGAAAACCCTCCGATCCGGCTGGTGAAGCGCTCGTCGAGCTTGGCGAGGCTGTAGAACCGAGCGAGCTGGTTGACCCACGGGCTGAACAGCGAGCCTCCCTCTTTGTCGAGGTTGCCCGTCACGTAGGCCAGCGCCTGCATCGTCACGTAGCACAGGGTGCCGAGCCCGCCCTGGTTGACGCCCACCGACATGTGCAGCGCCAACGACTCTGCTTCGCGCATGCGCTCGGCGAGCTGCTCGATCTGCGTCACCGGAATCTGCGTGTGGGCGCTGGCGGTCTCGAGGTCGACCGAGCGCGCCAGCGCCAGCAGCTGGTCGAGCCCCTCGACGCGCTCGGGATCTTCGGGCGGGCGCCCGTCGGCGAGCAGCCGCAGCAGCGCCAGCATCAGCCATGCGTCGGTTCCAGGGCGAATGGCCAGGTGCTCGCCCCAGCGGTTCGCGCTCTCGCTGCGCCGCGGGTCGACCCACACGATGCTCCCGCCGCGCTCGAGGATGCCCCCGAATGCCCGCGGACCGCCGCCTTCGAGGTGCACGAAGCTCGACTGACTGATGTACGGGTTGGAGCCGAACACCACGGCCATGCGGGTGTGGCCGAAATCGGGGATCGGGTGGATCGCTTCGCTGCCGTGAACGAGGCGCGCGCCCGCGAACTTGTTGTTGCAATCTTGGCTGCCCGCGAAGAACAGATTGCGGGTTCCCAAGGCCTTGCCCATGCCGAGCACGGCGGTGATGCCCAGCGCGTTGAAGGCCAGCGGGTTGCCGAAGTAGATGCCCACCGCGTGCGGCCCGTGTTCATCGACGATGGCGCGGAGGCGGGCGGCGGTGGTGGCGGTGGCTTCGTCCCAGCTGGCGGCCTTGCCGTCGACCATGGGCTCGCGCCAGCGGTCGGGGTGTTGCGCCGTCTGGACGAAGCGGGTGCCCTTGGCACAGGCGTATCCGCGGCTGGTGGGGTGTTCGCGATCGGGGCGCAGGCTGACGAGCGCCCCGTCGGGTCCGTAGTGGCCGACCAGGCCGCAGGCGGCCTCGCAGATCCGGCAGAACGTTCGCGTGGGCTCGACCACGGCGGCAAGCGTACCGCGGCATGGCGGCGGTGCCCGCGGTGAGCTGCTAGGAGCCCGCCGACGGGGTTTGGTCGCCGTCGTGGGGGGTGGCCTGGCAGTCGCCGATCTCGGCGGCCGCGGCGGGGGTTGCCTGCACCATGTGCGGATGAGACAGGCGAGCCATCGCCCGTGCCTCCCGCATGACTCGGCTCTTGGCTTGGTCGGGCCCATCGCCATGACCGTCGAGCAGCTTCTTGATCGCCACGGTGCGGCCGAGCTGCTCGTCCAAGGCCGCGTAGACGACCCCATCCCCCCGGCTGCGATCCGCTCGAGGACCGAGAAACGACCGATCTGGCGGGCGCCGTCCTCTGGTGTCGGATGGACCGCGTGGTGCGTGGGACCCACGCACCACGCGACGAGGGTGGCATCGGGTGGCGGGCCGAACAACCGATGCGCCGAGCGTCGATGGGGCAGCAGGGTGGCGCCGCGAACTACGAAGCCGACGTGCCGCCGCGGCGACCCAGCGTGGGAATCATCGGGGCCGTGACCCCAAACGCCAGCAGCGTGAGGTCGTTGCCGAGCAGGTCGGGGTACTGGGCGCAGTCGGTGGGATGCACGATCGCATCCCAGGTGCCCGCCACGGGCAATCGTGCCTGCAGGGCGATGGCCAGCTCGTTGGGGGATACCCCTGCCGCCCACAGCCAGGTGGCGGCGGCTGGCTGCACCACCCGCACGTACAGGCGCTCGAGCGGGTCACCACGCCACGCCCGCCGTGACCACAGCACCACGAACACGCCGATGAACGACAGCTCGATCCACGGAGAGTTGGACAGCACGATGATGGCGATGATCACCAGGCCGCACACCACGGGGTACAGCTGCTCCCAGCGGGTGACCCGGTGGGTCTGGATCTCGTGCGCGAGCGCGGTGGCAGCATCGTCGAGGGAAGGAGCGGATGGCGAGGGGGCGGTCCCGGGGACCGCACGGCCGTAGCGTTGGGCCCAGCGCTCGGCCATGCCGACGTACAGCGCCACGATGCCGGGTGCATTGCGTCCGGCCTCGAGCAGCACGGCCAAGAATGCGTTGGGCTCGGCCGCCGCTCGTTGGCCCAGATGCAGGCCGAGCTCCGCCTCGTCGGGCGCGCGCAGGCTGGCCCCCAGCGCGACGAAGCGCTGCAGCTGTGGCCAGTCGGCGACCGCTTCGTGCCAGCCGGCGACCTCGTCGGTGAGGGTGCGTCGGTGCAGCAGGGCACCCTCGCGGTATTCGGTGTCGATGGTCGCGATGAGGTCGCCATAGCGAGAGACCACCTCATCGAACAGCGCGGGGGCAGCCCACACCAGCGCGCAGCTGACCTCGAGCAGCAGAGGGGTGAAATCGGGCTGGGTTGCCAGCAGCTCCGCCTCCGCGCTGAGCAGCAGCGTTGCTGCTTCGGTGGTGCGGTCTGCGATCAGGGCGGCATGGATGGTGGCGGTGAGGCGATCGAGGCGGGCTTGGCTGTCGACCTCTCGTGAAGCTCGGCGTCGTCGCTCGACGCTGGCCTCCTCCAGCAGCACCACCGAGGGTTCATCGTCGTCGTCCTCGGGTTGGTGGTCGTGGCTCGTGGCGGGGGGGGAGCCGTCGGCGACCAGGTGTGGCTCATCGATCGCCGACTCGTCGGTGGTGACCGATGATGCGTCGTGGAGGGCGACGGCCGGAGCCGGGGTGTTGGTGGGCTCGTTGGCCGCGGCGCCGGCCTGGCTCGTGGCGTGGGCTTCGGCGCTGGGGTCGTGGGCAGGGCCACCGTCGGCGTGGTGGGTGGCGTTGCCGTCGTTGGCGGTGCCGTCGTCCGCTACGCTCGATTCCTCGTTGGACTGCCCCGGGTCGGCCTCACCCTCGGCGTCTTGCAGCTCACTGACGGCCTGACGCACGACATCGTTGGCCTGGCGCCATGCATCGAACCACGCCTCTTGCTCGCGCAGGCGGTCGTAGGCCTCGCGCACGCGACGAAACTCGGCGGGGTATCGATCGGGCTTGAAGGTCTTGACCCGGCGAAGGTAGGCGCGGCGGATCTGATCGGGGCTGGCGCCTGGCCGCACGTCGAGCAAGACGTAGGGGTCGTCGGTCTTGGGCAGGGGGGTGGGAGGAGGCCGGCTCATGACTTGAACCGTTCGACCAGCGCCAGCAGCTCGCGGCGCAGTCCGTCGATGGCGGCGGGGTCTTGCTCTTCGAGCGACAGTCGGAACGCACGCATCGCCATCCCCAGGCGCTCGCGCGCGGGCCCCCGCAGCTCGGTGAACAGGCTCTCGGCCCGAGACAGCGCGGTGGTGTTGGGCAACGACTCGCGCGGGTGAAACTTGAGCTGACGCATGGTCTCGCAGGCTTGCGCGACCTGCTCGGGGCTCATGCGACCGGGGGAACGCTCGATGATGAGGGTCGAGGTCTCCTGGGTCGACACGATCGTCACGTCGACCTCGAGGATGCCGTTGAGGTCGTAGGTGAAGCGCACGTCGATCGCCTGTTCGCCTCCGGCCCCGGCGGGGATTCCCTCCACCGAGTACTCACCGAGCTTGTTGTTGTCGCGGCACAGCGAGTGCTCGCCCTGAAACACCTCGACCCGGAGCTTGGTCTGGCCGTCGGCGGCGGTCACGAAGCGTTCCACTCGGCTGGCCGGGAGCACCGTGCCCCGCTCGAGGATGGGCGAGAACACGTCGTCGAGGCGTCGGCGCCCGTGGCTCTCGACGGTGGACACCCCCAACGAAAACGGTGCGACGTCGGTCGCCACCATGTCGTCGAGCTGGTCGTCCCCGGTCTTGAGCGCCATCTGAACCGCAGCGCCCTGCGCGACGGCCTCGTCGGGCGAGATGGTGCGCAGCGGCTGGCGACCAAACACCGACTGGGCCAGCTGTGCCACAACGGGCATTCGGGTGGCCCCGCCGACGAGCACGACCTCGTCGATCTGCTCGGGGCCCAGGTCCGCGTCGCGCAGCGCCCGACGGATGGGCGGGTGCATGCGCTGCAAGATGGGCTGCCACAGCGCGTGGGCCTCGTCCTGCGTGAGCGTCAGCAGCAAGGGGTCGGTCTGGCGATGGGGCCCGGGGCGAGGGACCTCGATCTCGACCGACTCTTGGCTGGACAGCGCGCACTTGGCTCTTTCGCACGCCTCCCAAAAACGGGCGCGGGCGTGCACCAACGTGCGGGGATCGGCTCCCCAGCGCTCGACGGCGCGGTCGGCCAGGGCATCGACCAGCAAGCCCACGAAGTCCTCGCCTCCCAGCCGAGCGTCGCCCGCGGAGGCCTGGATCTCGATCACCCCCTCGATGATCTCCAGCACGCTGACATCGAAGGTTCCGCCTCCGAGGTCGAGGACGGCGATGCGACACTCTCGGTCGCGGTGCTGCAGGCCGTAGGCGAGCGCCGCGGCGGTGGGCTCGTTGATCAGCCGCTCGACGTGAAGGCCGGCGATCTCGCAGGCGTCCCGGGTGGCACGGCGCTGCAGCTCGCCGAAGTAGGCGGGCACGGTGACGACGGCCTCGGCGATCGTGTCGCCCAGGGCCGCCTCGGCGTCGCGGACCAGCTGGCGCAGCACCAGGGCCGACAGCTCCTCGGGGCGAAACGACTTGGCGCCGTGGCTGAACTCGCGGTCGGTCCCCATGTCCCGCTTGAAGTTGCGAAAGGTGCGCTCGGGGTGAGTCAGCGCTCGCGCCCGAGCCGCCGCTCCCACCAAGATCGCCCCGTCGTCGTCGAGGCTGACCACGCTGGGGGTCTGCCGCTCGCCGATGACGTTGGCCAAGACCTCTGCGTGGCCGTCGCGGATCACCGCCACCAGGGAGTTGGTCGTACCCAGATCGATGCCGATGCGTGAACCCACGAAAACGCCGCCAGCGTAGCACCCGCGCGCGGTGTCGGCCGATTTCCCGCCGGGTGCGGAGGGCCTCGTGGGGTCGTCTGTGGGCGGCCGAAGGCGCCGAATCCGCCCTCCACACCGGCTCGGCCGGGGTTTGGGCGTTGGCCTCCATGGGCTGTGCCGTGGTGGGGTTGCCAGGCGCCAGCCACTGGTCTAGGAGATCGCCCTTCGACAACCTCCTTGCTCCTGCATGTCGCGGGGGCCGAGAAAGTCCGAAAGGAGCAAGCCCATGGCACAAGCAGCTGAAAAGGGCGTCGTGCTTTCGGTGTCTTCCAAACGGGGCACCCAGCGCGAATACGAGTCCGTCATCATCCTCCGCCCGAGCACGGGCAAGCCCGAGATTGCGCAGCTCATCGAGCGCATGCAGGGCATGTTCAACAACTTCGGCGGTCGCCTGATCAAGATCGACAGCTGGGGCACGCGCATGTTGGCGTTCCCCGTCCGTCACGAGCGCAAGGGCGTCTACCTGTACTGGCGTTTCCTGGGCGGCTCCGACATCGTCGCCGAGTTCGAGCGCCTGATGGGCTTGTCCGACAAGGTCATCCGCTTCTACACGATCAAGATCGACGAAGACGTCGACCCCGAGGCCCGACCCAGCGAGGTCACCGAGGAGTTGCTCGACGCCGCCGCCGATCCTGGACCCGACCCCGAAGAGGTCGCGCGCTTGGCCGCTGAAGAAGAGGCCGCACGCAAGGCCGCTGAGGAAGAGGCTGCGCGTGTCGCCGCCGCTGCTGCCCAAGAGGCCGCAGCTGCCAAG
>JAHZJA010000717.1 GCA_022601155.1 Deltaproteobacteria bacterium
CGGATCGACTGCTGCACGGCTCGTTCGAATCGCTCCGCGACCACCACCCCGTCGTCGACCCGGCGACGCTCGACCTTCCCTACGACACTGCATACACGTCGGGGCTGGAGATGAAGTGGTGCCGTGGGGTCGATCTGCTCCGCCGACGCGAGACCTACTTGCCCCTCGACCTGTTCCAGCTCCAACGGGGCAAGCACGACATCTGCTACACGCTGCGAGGCGCTCGCAAGGCGATGGCCACCAACGGTCTGGGCTCGGGCTTCACTCGCGAGGAGGCGGTGCTGCACGCGGTGTGTGAGTTCGTCGAGCGCCACGCCGCCCGGATGGCCGAGCTCTATATTGCCAATCCCGGCGGGCTGGGCGTCGAGCCGTTCCACTTCGTCGATCTCGACGGGTGCTCGCCCACCATCACCACCCTCGTGCAGGACCTGCGGCGCAACGGTGCGGTCGTGCAAGCGCAGGACATCACCTCCGAGATCGGAATCCCGACCTTCATTGCGTCCGTCATTCGAGACTTTCGTCGCGCCGAAGGCCAGGGAACCCACCCCAACCCCGAGGTCGCACTGGAGATGGCACTGCTGGAGGCGGGCCAGACGATCGCCACCAACGCCGCGGGCGGGCGCGAAGATCTCGCGATCAAGGTCCGCAGCCTCGGTCGCCATGAGCGGCCACGCCCGGTCGCGCTCGCCGATGCATGGCGGTGGCTGGATCCAGACCTCGTGCAGCGTCCGCTCTCGGCCAGCGGTGGGCTCGTCAGCGCCGACGTCCACGACGACCTCGAGTGGTGCATCGAGCGGCTGCGGGAGGGCGGAGTGCAGCACGCGGTGGCGGTGGATCTCGGCTCGCCCCAGATTGCCCCCGCGCACGTAGTGCGGGTGGTCATCGCGGGGCTCGAGAGCAACAACCCGTTCTTTACCGGTCCCCGAGCCAGGCTGGCCCTGCTGCGCGACCTGCTGCCGCGGTGGGCGTAGGCGCGCCCGACGGAGTCCGGTCACTGTGGGATGTCGACCTGGGCACCATCTCGATCGCACCAGGGCTCCCCCTTCTTTGACCGACGTGGTGGGGGACATCGAGGACATCCTGGAGGAGGTCTAGGGGCGAGATCTTGCGGATCTCGAAGCCGATGCCAATGGAAACCACCGAGCACCTCGACCGGATCGCCGTGCTGCTCGATGACGAGCTCAACAGCGAGATCGATCCCGACGCGACCGTCACGTCGGTAGCCGTCGTCAACGACGAGCTGAAGGTCGTCACCACCCAGCCCACGGTGCTGACCGGGACGCCGGCTCCGTTGTTTCCGTGACCGGGCGATCACGCCGCGAGTCGACCGGCGGACGTGCCTCGGTGCGCCCGCCCGGCTACGTCTGCGCGTGGTCGAGATGCTTGGAGAAGAACCCCAACATCCGGGTCCAGCTGTCGGCAGCGGCGCCCTCGTCGTAGCCCACCCGCATCGGACTCCAGCCCCCGAGGGTGGCGACCACACCACGGTGCGGACTCATGTAGCTGTGCCCCGCCTCGGGATACAGCTTCACGTCGCGCTCGACACCCAGCGTGTCGAGGTGCCCTTCGAGCCGCTTCGCCCCGCGACCGAAGATCCAGTCCTTGCCGCCGTAGCCGGCCACCACGGGGCAGATCCCCTCCAGGTCCTTCGAGTCCTGCGGGACGTCGCCGTAGAAGGTGGCGACCACTTGCAGCGGAGCCCGAGCCGCCAACAGCACCGCAAACCCACCACCCATGCAAAAACCCACCGCGCCCACTCGCGTTGCATCGACCTCGGGCCGCGACTCCAGGTACGTGCGCGCCGACTCCAACAGATCGAAGTTGGGGCCTTTCCCCGCACGCAACGACTTGATGGCTCGTAGTATGCAAAGAGCACGAAGTCCCGGAGTATCGAAGAATGCAGGCGCAAGGGCTACGTATCCTGCTTCCGCAAATTCTCCGACGATCCGGCGCATGTCGTCGTTGAGCCCGAAAATCTCGTGAAGGACGAGCAATCCGGGCGCAGGGCCCTGACTGTGGCTTGGAATTGCCAAGGCCGCCCGTTGTGCCCGTTGGCCCGGCCCTTCGAACGTGACATCCTCGACTGGACTCATCTACTCGACGATAGCCGATGACTGCACTCCACGAATACGACGTATGCACGTTGGCGGAGTTGGTCCGGTCGGGCTTGCTCGGCGCGACTGAAATCCTCCATCATCACCTGGCCCGAATCGAAACGGCGCAGGGTCTCGGTGCATTCGTCCACGTCGACCGGGCTCGGGCCGTCGCGACGGCCCGGCAGGTCGATCGCATGGTAGCGCGGGGTGAAAATCCGGGGCCGCTGGCTGGTGTGCCGTTCGGCGTCAAGTGCCTCGAGGACGTCCAAGGCTGGCCCCACACCATGGCTTCGAGGGCATTGTCGGCCCGGATCGCCTCGACCACATCCACCCAGGTTTCGCGGCTATTGGCTGCGGGCGGAGTGCCCGTGGGGCTGACCGCCTCCCCCGAGCTGGGTGGGGCATCGTTCACGACTTCGGAACTACACGGTGTCTGCCGAAATCCGTGGCGCCCATCCTCGACTCCAGGAGGGAGCAGCGGAGGGTCGGCCGCGGCCGTAGCCGCAGGTTTGGTACCATTGGCCACAGGCTCCGACTCCGGTGGGTCGCTCCGCATCCCCGCCGCCTACTGTGGCCTCGTGGGATTCAAGGGCACCTACGGCCGGATCCCCCGGGGCCCCGGCTACGTTGGACTGCCCAACGTTCGCAACTACGGCGCCGTCACCCGTACCGTCGGTGACACCGCCCGCTTTCTCGACGTCACCGCGGGGGCGCATCCCTCCGATCCGCTCTCGCTTCCCCGGCCCGCGACCTCGTTCGAGGCCCGTCTCGAGGCGATCGAGCTGCCTCGACTGCGCACGCGGTGGTCCAGTGGCCTTGGATTCACCGTGTGCGAGGCCGAGGTGGCCCAGCATGTCGAGACGGCCGCGCGCGGGCTGTGTCGGTCGATCGGCGTGGACTTCCACCACGAGCCGGTCGAGCTGCCCGCCACCGACTCCGCCTGGCGGACGTTGGCCACCCCCGATGTGCTGGCGCTGTTCGGCCCCCTGATGCCGGCCGCTGCCGACGAGGTGGGCCCGTTCGTTCGTGCGCTGCTGTCCGCGGCCGAGGGACTGCGCGCACGAGATTTCGCCGACGCGGGCCTGCTCCGGGCGCGGCTCGACACGGCCCTGGCCGGGGTCTTCGACACCTGCGACGTGTTGCTGCTCCCCTGCGTTGCATGCCCGGCATTCCCCGCCGAGGGTCCAGCCCCCACGCACATCGACGGCCAGGCCGTCGACCTGCTCGCCTCCGTGGGCTTGACGTATGTGTTCAACCTCAGCGGACACCCGGCGGCCTCCGTGCCCATCGCCCCCATGAACGGGATGCCGATGGGTCTGCAGATCGTGGGACGTCGCCACGAAGACGCCACCGTACTGGCGGTCGCGCACGCCTGGGAGCGCACGAACCCGTGGCCTGCGACGGCACCCGACACCGCGTGGGCAAAGGTATGATCCCCCGGTGCAACGCATCGTCACGCCGAAGGTGGGTCGTCTTCCTTCGTTCTCGCATGCCACCGTCGTCGACGGCCTGATCTTCATCTCTGGGACCTTGGGCACCAAGCCCGGTGCCCCACAGCTCATCGACGGCGGGGTCGCCGAGCAGACCGAGCAGGCCATCGACAACCTGTGCGAGATCCTGGCGGCGAGCGGCGGCGCCACCCTCCGCGACGTGGTGAAGGTCAGCGTCTACGTGGTCGACATGGCCGATTTCGCGACGGTCGATCGCGTGTATCAGGCGCGATTCGGCGACGCTCCACCCGCCAGGATCACGCTGGCGGTCGCCGGCTTGGCCCTGGGTGCGCGCGTCGAGCTCGAGGCCATCGCACGGAGGGCGCACGTCTGAGGTAGGCTGCCGCCGCGGTGGACCCGATCACGATCGCATTGCTCATCACCGCCGCGGTCGTCGGTGGAGGCGCCACGGTTGCCACGGTGGCCAGGTCGCGGCGAGCGTCTCGACGAGAGGCGATGCGCCAGGCCGTTCGGGCTCCCGTGCCCTGCGGCGCGCATGCCCCCGTCTCCCTGTTCGACATCTTCTGGGACCTGGGATCGAGTGAGTTCGCCCTGGCCATGATGGCGCACCGCGGGATCTTGCTCGACGAGCCCTCGGACACCGCACGGCTCGTGCACGGGCTTGGGGAAGAGATCGTCCGCAGCGGCGGACGAGCGGCCTACGTCGAGGAACAGCTCGAAGCCATCGAGGAGTTCTATCGCGACCACACCAGCGCGGGCGATCGACGCAAGGTGCTCGCGCTGGCGGCCCCCATCCGCAAGATGCTGCCCGCCGCGGGACAGACCTCCGGCACCGCGCATGTCGACGTCTCGTATGCCACCGCGATCCCGGGGGGCGTCGCCGATCGTGATGCCTGGCGTACGGGCACGCAGATAGGGCCGCTCGATCTGGGTCGTCGCGGCGAGATCGATGTGGACGCGGCCGTGGCCACCGACCTCCAGCGACTCCTCGGCAGCCTGTTCGGCGAGGGCTCGGTCGTGGCAGAGGCCAAGCGCTGGTTCGCTCTCCGAGACGCTCGCAAGCTCCGCGATACCCTCGACCGTACGCTGAGCCAGCTGTTCGAGATCTACGTCGCGCACATCCGCCTCGACCCCCAGGTCGCCGCCAACCTGCACGACAGCGGCCGCCGCTGGGAGGCGGAGGTCACCCGGACGGAGGCGATGCGAAACGCCGCCACCCACCGCGATCAGTCGTGGAGCCTGTGTGCCGATGTGATGGCCGAGGAGGCCGTGACCCTCGCGCGCGCGCTGGCAAGCCAGGCGCATGCCAACGTCGACGAGACACTGGCGCACATCGACGAGCTGGCCGCCCGCAAGGAGACGGCGATGGCGGGCTACCTGGTCTACGTCAATCGCTACGCGTTCTTCGCGGGGCGCACGGGCTTGTGCGACGAGGCGGTGCGACAGGTCGAGCTCGCGC
>JAHZJA010000718.1 GCA_022601155.1 Deltaproteobacteria bacterium
GCGCCTGCCGAAGCCCGCCCCCGGTGCCCAAGATCTGACCGTGCTCCGGCGAGTATTGGATGCGGGCCCCCAGCGCCTGGCCATCGCCGAGCTCGGCCTCGATCTGCTCACCGAGGTGATGCAAGTTGATCGTGATGTCGTGCACCCCGTGGTGCACCAGCCACCGTACGGCCCAGCGCACCAGCGGGCTGCCGCACACGGGAAGCATCGGCTTGGGTCGGCGCTGGGTGATGGGCCCCAGGCGGGTGCCGAAGCCAGCGGCGAGGATCATGGCGCGAGCAGGAACGGAGGGCGTGGGCACGTGCCCTCAAAACTCCCACACGAGGTTCTCCAGCAGCAAGGCCACCGCCCCCAAGCACCCGGCCATCATCACGAGGAACAGCAGGCCACGAAACAAGGCACCGCGCCGCGACTGCGCGACGTGCCCTTCGAGCGCCTCGCGCTCCTCACCGTCGGTCAACGAGCGGAGCTCCGCCAGCGTCGCGTCGGCATCACGCACATGACTGCGGCGCATCAGCACACCCATCGCGACCAAGAACAACCCGCCGCCCCCCAGCAGGAACAGGCGAAGCCAGAAATTCCAGGTGCGCTTGGATTGCTTCATCGCCTCGAGGTCGCGCTGGTGGGTGCGCAGCAACGTGGGCGGACCGTGGACCTCGATGGGCAGCGTCCCCAGCAGCCAACGCTCGGCCGAGGCCACAGCCGCGGCCGACAGCGGTCGGGTGGCGAGGGCGTCGAGATACGCCCGCTCGCGTGCTTCATCCCAGGTTCGATCCGTCCGATGCAGACCGAGACGCGCTCGCTGCAGCGCGATGAGGGGCGCGAGCGAAGCGCTGTCGATCGCGGGGTCGGGGTCGACCAGCACCCGCCCCACCGCCGTCGACTCCCCGGGTGCAGTGGTGAAGTGATAGGCCTCGAGCTGGAGCAGGCCCTCCCCCGTCGCGGGCAGCGTCCACGCCCGCGGAGGCTCGCGGCCGTTGATCGGAGGATCGAAGGTACCGATCCAGGCCCCGTCGGGACCGTAGGCGTCGACGAACACGGGGCGCTTGGCACTGAGCCCGCCCGCCGCCACCTCGAGTTCACCACCGGCCGCCACCCGTCGCGGCGTGGCCCGCAGCTGCACCGCGCCCGCAAAGCTGACCAGTCGGATCATCCGCTGGTGGAGGACGCGGTCGGGGTCGTCCTCGGCCCGCAGCTCGACGCGGAGCCGCAAGACCTCCGACGCCAGCAGCCCGTCGATGCTCGCGAGCCCTGCGGCATCGGTCTGCCCTTCCCACAGCAATGCGGGCGCATCGGGATTGCCCCGCTTGCCATCCATCTCACCGTCGACCAGGCGCACCGCGGCGGGCCCCGACCAGGGCACCCCCGCGGCATCGGTCACCCGCACCAGCAAGGTGTTGTGAAATCCAGCGAGCACCCGGGAGTACGGGCGCACGTCGATCTTCACGGCCTCGGGCTGCTCGCCGCTGTCGTCGGCGTACTGCGACATCGATGTCGAGACCACGTGGGTCCCCGCGACCGGGTCGCGTCGGGTGACCACTTCGATGGGAATGCTCTCCTCACGGGGAGAGAACGCCGAGACCTCCATCCGCAGGTGCAAGGTGGCCCGTCCCGGCGTGAGCGAGGGCACCGTGAGCCGGCCCTGTGCGAGACCACCTGTCGCCAGTGGCCCAGGAGCGGGAAGCGGATATCGCTGGCCATCCTGCTCCACCGAGGCCTCGACCGTGAGGTCACCAAGCTTTCGTGGAGACTCGGGCGTGATCTGCACGCGGAGCGCCAACGGTTCCCCAGGGACCCATTGCGGCTCGGTTTGAATGATCACCGCATTGGTCACGCGCTGATGCGAGACCCACAGGCTCAGCACGATCGCGATGGCGAGCCCGATGGGCCCACCGATCACGAAGACCCTGTGGACGAACCGATGCTCGATGGGCGAACTCAGCAGCTCGTAGTCTTCGGATGGCAACGGCGTGGCTCGTTTCGGGAAGCGCGGCGTCGCGCGCACAGGTGGGTCGGGTCACATGGCGGACCGATCGCGATTATCGTATCGTCCCGCCCTCCATGAAAGTCAGCGTCATTGGTACCGGGTACGTGGGGTTGGTTGCGGCAGCGGGGTTTGCTGACCACGGCAACGACGTGGTTTGCGCGGACATCGACGAGGGTAAGATCGAGCGGTTGCGAAAAGGGGAGATCCCCATTTTCGAGCCGGGCCTCGACGTCCTGGTCGAGCGCAACATCAAGGCGGGTCGCCTGAACTTCACCACCGACAACGCCGAGGCGGCGCGACATGGTGAGGTCATCATCCTGGCCGTGGGCACGCCGTCCGCCTCGGATGGCTCGGCCGACCTGAGCTACCTGTTCCAGGCTGCGGCCGACATCGGTAAGCACCTCGATCACTACACCGTCATCGTCAATAAGAGCACCGTCCCCGTGGGCACGGCCGAGCGGGTCGCTCGCATCATCGGCGAGCACACCAGCCAGGAGTTCGTGGTCGCGTCCAACCCGGAGTTCCTCAAGGAGGGCACGGCGGTCGACGACTTCATGAGCCCCGACCGGGTGATCATCGGGACCGACGACGACAAGGCGCGTGATCTGCTGCGCCACCTGTACAAGCCGTTCACCCGCACCAACGAGCGCATGGTCTACATGAACGCGCGCTCGGCGGAGGTCACCAAGTACGCCTGCAACGCGTACCTTGCCACCCGGGTGTCGTTCATCAACGACATGGCCAACCTGTGCGATCTGGTGGGGGCCGACGTGGGCTCGGTGCGCCAAGGCATGGGCAGTGACCCCCGAATCGGCAACAAGTTCCTGTTTCCCGGCGTCGGATATGGCGGTTCGTGCTTTCCCAAGGACACGCGAGCCCTCATCAACACCGCGCGCGAGCACGGGCTGTCGATGAGCCTGGTCGCCGCCGCCGAGCGGATCAACGACGCGCAGAAGCTGCTGATGGTTCGCAAGCTGCGCGCCATGACCGAGGACGTGGCGGGCAAGACCTTTTGCCTGTGGGGCCTGGCGTTCAAGCCCAACACCGATGACGTCCGCGAAGCACCGGCTCTCCGCATTGCGCGCACGCTGCTCAACGACGGGGCCAAGGTCCGCTTGCACGACCCCGAGGCAGGCCCCAACTTCCTCGAGACCCTCGGCAAGACCGACGGCGTGGAGCTGGTGGCCGACCAGTACGAGGCGGCCCACGGAGCGCACGGCCTGTTGCTCGTCACCGAGTGGCGGCAATACCGGAGCCCGGACTTCAACCGTCTCAAAGAAGGACTGGTCGAGCCGGTCATCGTCGACGGCCGCAACCAGTGGGATCGCGGCCAGCTCGAGAGCATGGGCTTCCGGTACTCCGGCATCGGCCGCTAACCGGGCGCCGATCCCCCCACCTTCGAAAAGATCACGAGCCCGACAGGGGGCTGTCGAGCTCGTGAAACCGCGGCTGCCAAAGGGGGGAGCGACCGCGGCATGGGGTCGGAGGGGAACTATTCTTCCATGAAGCCGGCGTCGAGCTCGGTATAGAAGTCGACGACCACGGGAGGACCGTCGTACTGCGGAAACTGCACGCCGGCCACGGCGGTACGAATGCACTCCTTGAGCTTGGCATCCTTGTCGTACTTGCCCGGCAGCGTTGCGTTGACCGCCGCGGCCTTGCCCGTCTTGGGCTCGAGCTTCACGGCGATGTCGACGTCACCCTTGAGGGTGCGCTCGACCGAGATGCCCTTGCGCTCCTTGGCCGCGAGTACGCAGGTGTCCATGGGCTCGAAGGCCTGGTTGAACGCCATCTGCGTCGCGTAGTCGTCGGGACGCTCGCTGCCGTACTTGTCGAGGTCGAGCATCACGTCCGCATTGGGATCGAAGGTCGCGATGTTGGCCTTCACCGTGCGACCCTTGCGGCCGGCCTGCGTGACTTGGGGATCTTTGCACCCGACGGCGGCAGTGGCCATCAGGGCACCCAGCATGAGGGCTCCAAGGGTCTTGTGGGACGTATTCATCGCGTGTCTGTTCCTCCAGCGTGGCTTGGCGACGAGCATGCCGCAACTCCCGGCCCGCGCGCGTCGTATGACGTTAATTGATCTTGGATTATTCCGATTACGCGCGTCCACCGCTATTCTCCCTCGGGGCCGCAGGGTCCAGGACTCCCACCGTGTCGGAAAATCCCCGAGCCGCCGATGACATCTCGGCCCAGTGCCCCTCGTGCCGACTGCACGAGCTGGTGGTCGTGACGCTCGAGCACCAGCCGAACGGGACGTGGCAACAAAAGGATGAGCACGGTGGGGTCTGGTCGTGGCTGAGCGCCCGTCTGCGTCGTACGCCCGCTCCCGATACGAACGCGCCGACCGTACAGATCGATGCATGCCC
>JAHZJA010000719.1 GCA_022601155.1 Deltaproteobacteria bacterium
GAACTTCTCCTTGTCTTGGTTGACCTCCTGCGGGGTCAGCTTGGCGAGCACGCCGCGGAGGTTGCCCTCGAGGGTCTCGCGCGCGAGCTGGACGATCTCTTCCTTGCTCTTGCCCAGTAGGCGCTCCACCGCGTGGTCGAGGCCGGGAGGGTCACCATCGATCTTGATGTTGGCGACCCCTTCGATGTTGAGCGGAATGCCGTCACGGGAGTAGGCGCCGCGCACGGCTACATTGACGACGATGTTGGTCAGGTCCATCGAGTCGACCTTCTCCAACAGCGGGATTCGCAAGCCACGACCGCCGCGGATGGCTCGGTAGCCGACCTTTTGGTCGGGGCGACGGGCGGGGCCCGAGAAGATGACGACCTCGGAGGGCTGGCAGATGACCAGCAGACTCTTGAGTGACAGGCCGACGAACAGCAGGGCCACGACCAGGACGATGGCTACGATGGCAACGGGTGGCATCAGCGCACCTCTTTTCGGGGCAAGAGCGGACGGTTACCGGGCACGGAGGGGGGGGTGGGGGCCGCCGTCCGCTTCTCGGTGAGAATGGAGACGACGTCGACACCGACGGTGTCCCTGATGCGGTCGAAGATCTCGGTGATCACGGCCGGGTAGGAACCGACGTACCGTGCCAGTGTCTTTCCGTCGCCACCATCGATGAGGTTGACGTGCTTGGTCTCGAGACCCTTGGTGACCTTGGCGACGTCGCCGATGATGTCGTCGATCTGTTGGATGAGGAACAGCCGGTCCGCTTCCTCCCCGGCCATGCTCCACGCGTCGTACAGGGCGCTGAGCGCTGAAGCCTGGGCCCGTCCCGTCTCGGCTCGGATCGCCGCGTCGCCGGCTGCATGCAGCTCGCGGGCGGCCCGTTCCTTGTCGGCCGGAATGACCGCCTCGGCCTGTAGCTGGAGGGCCTGCAGCTTGCCGCGGACCTCCTGAAGGTCGCGCTGGGCGAGCGCCCGGGCCTCCAGCCCCGCGGCAATCGTCGTCTCCTCCTCCGAGCGGGCCTTGGCCTCGAGCTCGGCCTTGTAGCGCTCGAGGTCGTTGGACTCCTCGACGACCTTGGCCTGTGCCTGCTCCAGCGCAACCTGTCCGCGCATGCCCGCTTCGGCCACGGTCTCGTCGGCCTCGCGCTTGGCGTGCGACTCGGCGATCTCGGCCTCCTTGAGCACCTCGGCGATCTTGATACGACTAATCGAGTCCAGGTACTGCACCTCGTCGGTCACATGCTGGATCTTGAAGGTGTCGACCGATAGACCCATCAGGCCCAGGTCGTCGGCCACCTCGGACTTGAGGTTGTCCGCGAGCTTCTGCCGGTCGTGGTTGACCTCCTCGGGGGTCAGCAGCGCCAGCACGCCACGCAGGGTGCCTTCGAGCGTCTCCTTGGCGACCGATCGGATCTGGTCACGCGGACGGCCCAAGAACCGCTCGATCGCATGGTGGACCTGCTGCTCATCGTTGGTGAGCTTGACGTTGGCGACCGCATCGACGTTGATGGGGATGTTGCCCTTGGCGTAGGCCCCTCGGATCTTGATGTCGATGGGCATCACCGTCATGTCCATCGAGTCCACCTTCTCCAGCAGGGGCACGCGGAACGAGCGACCGCCTCGGACGACGCGGAATCCCACCTGTGTGCCATCGGGGAGCGACTGCTTGCGGCCGGAGAACACCAGCACCTCGTTGGGTTTGCCGATGATCATGAAGTTCTTGACGATGACGATCGCGACCAACAACGAGCCGAGCACGCTGCCGGACCACACCGCCACGTCGACGAGTAGATCTGGGTTCATTCAATCCTCCGACCCGTAGATGGTCGTTTCTGGCGCGATGAGCGCCTTTCCGTGTTCATCGATACCCAGCACCACTACCCGTGTGCCGGCAGGCAATGCCAATGGTTCGGTCGCCACCGCGAGCATCAAGCGCTCGCGCTCGGCCACCTGCAAACGTATGCGCGACACTCCGCCCTCGCGCAGGGCCATGGTGAGCTCGCCTATCTGGCCCGTGTAGTCGCGGATGCGGACGCTCTCGCCCACCGGGCGACGCAACCAGCGAACCGTCCACGCACTGAAGGTGCCCACGCCGATGCCGGTCCCCGCGCTGAGGGCCGCCACCATCACGGGGCCGGCCGGGGTCAACGTGCTCAGCAGGGTGCCCGCCAGGCCGAAGAACGCCGACCCGAACGTCCAGAACCGAAACGACAGCATCGGGATGAAAGGCCCGCGCCGCGTGGGGTTGTGGGGCGCCAGGGCCTGCGATGCATCGCCGACCGACAAGGCGGTCACCCCGGATAGATCGTGGTCGACATCGATGTCTGCGTCGGCATCCACGTCGGCGTCGACGTCGATGTCTGCGTCGGCATCGAGGTCGACGTCCTTGCCGATCGCGCCCAGTGAGGACAGACCGACGAACACCCCGCCGACGACGAGGCAGGTCAGATAGGTTGCGAGCATACGGGGGGCGAGGGCCAACGAGGGCGGGCGACCTTGGTACCCAACGCCACACAACGGCGCAAGGGAGGTCCCACTGCGCACGGTCAATCGGTGAGGCCCACGATCTATTCCGGCTGTGGAGACCGGCAACGTGTCGTCTCAGAACATCGGTCGCGACCCATGCCGACCGATCGCGCGGCCGGTTGGATGGATGTTGGACACCGCCGTGCGGTGCGTGGGCCAGTGGTCGTGGTCGAGGTCGAGCCGGGCCGCCGGGGGTCATGGCGTGCGGGGAGACCCACGTTCAGGGGCTCGTTCGCGCGATCGTGAAAACGTC
>JAHZJA010000720.1 GCA_022601155.1 Deltaproteobacteria bacterium
CGATTCCGAGGGGTTCACGGAGGTCTCGATCCTCGCCTACACGGCCAAGTACGCCTCGGCGTTCTACGGACCGTTCCGCGAGGCCCTCGACTCCGCGCCCAAGAGCGGCGACAAGAAGACCTATCAGATGGACCCCGCCAACGCCCGGGAGGCCATCCGCGAGGCAGGGCTCGACGAGGCCGAGGGCGCCGACATCATGATGGTGAAGCCGGCCGGGCCCTACCTCGACGTCATCAGCGTGCTTCGACAGCACTCCACGTTACCCATCGCCGCGTACCAAGTGAGCGGCGAGTACGCCATGCTCAAGGCTGCGGTCGAGCGCGGCTGGCTGGACGAGCGCAAGGTGGTCATGGAGAGCCTGGTGGCCATTCGACGTGCGGGCGCGGACATCATCCTCACCTACTACGCTCGCCAGGTCGGGGAGTGGCTCGCGGGCGATCGCTGAGCGTCCTGACCACCCGCTGTGCGCCTCACTGCAAGCCGAGGTGAGCACCCGGCCCGACCGCTCGACACAGACGCCCTTGCGGCGGTGGAGCCCTTCCCTTCGGACCCCGCATGGGCGACGTTGTCCCCCACGATGTCCCATGCCCTCGAAGGTTGGCGCAGCCAAGGCCGCTGGCTCGACATCCACGGACTCCAGGTGTTCGTGGTGGAGTCGGGTCCCACGTCGCACGAGCGGCCACCGCTGGTGGTGCTCCACGGCTTCCCCACCTCGAGCCACGACTTCGAGCCCACGCTGGCCCTGCTGTCACGGGATCGCCGGGTCGTGCTGCTGGACTTCCCCGGCTTTGGTCTGTCGGCCAAGCCGCGAGACTACTCCTACTCGCTGCTCGAGCAGGCCGAGGTTGCAGTGCTCGCCTGGCAGCGGCTAGGCCTGCGGCGGGCGCACCTGCTCGCGCACGACTACGGCACGAGCGTGGCCACCGAGCTGCTCGCCCGTCGCGAGCGAGACCTGCTGCCGTTCGAGTTCGACAGCGTCACCTTGTGCAACGGCAGCATGCACATCGAGCTGGCGCAGCTTCAGGCCACCCAGCAGCTGTTGCGCAGCTCCACGCTCGGCCCTTGGGTCGCGCGCCTGGCCACCAAGCGATTCTTCCGCGCCCGCATGCGCTCGATCTTCGGCTCGCCCGATGCGGTCTCCGACGCACGCATCGATGCGATGTGGGCCGGTATCCGTGAGGCCGACGGGCATCTGCGGCTGCCTGCGATCTCGCGCTACCTCGACGAGCGCACCCAATTTTGGTCGCGATGGATCGGAGCGCTGCGTCGGCTGACCCTCCCCACCCACGTCCTGTGGGGCAAGCGCGACCCGGTGGCCGTAGCCGCCATCGCCGAGACTCTCCACGGCGAGATCACGGGCTCGACACTGACGTGGCTCGACGACTTGGGACACTACCCGATGCTCGAGCAACCACGAGCATGGGCCCAGGCCGTCGATGCGTTCATCATCCGCCACGACGACGGCGACGCATCATCACCACCGTAGCCCTGTGGACTAGCCGCTGCTGCTGCCCGAGCTTCCGCCCGTTGCACTGCTCGAGCCGCTGCCACCGGTCCCGCTGCTCGAGCCGCCCGAGCTCGATCCCGAGTCGGCGCCGCCCGTCGTGCCCGTGGTGGGCTCACCCCCGCTACTGTCGAGGCCGCCCGTTGCACCCGCGGGCAGGCAGAGCCCTCGGCCCGAGCACACCGCTCCCGCGGCGCAGCAGGATGTGTCGTCGGAACACCACTGCGACTGGTCCATCAACGGAATACAGGCGTTGGTGCAGGTGAACGACTGCACCTCACCGTCGAACTCCGCAGCGCAGATGGCGCCCGTCATGCAGTCCTCGGAATCGATGCAAGGGCCACCCACCGGCGACCCGTCGCTGCCAGGATTGGGGCACTCGGTCGCGCACCCGCCCCCGGGGGGCGGGTCGTCCATGTAGTCGTCGTCGACACCACCACTCGCTCCGGCGTCGTCTCCCGCGAAGCATGCACTCAGTGAGAACGCTGTAGCCAAGGCAATAACGGACCGAACCCACATCGTGACTCCAACGATAGCCCCAACCGGGGCCGAATGCTCGCAGGGAACCATCGTGGGGCTTGCTCCGCTCGTCGATCGCCCCTAAACATGGAAGAGGGATAGGGGCTGCAGTGAATCCACAACGAGCGGTGATCGAAGACGACGACGACAACACGGGCGACGAGGTCGTCCGTCGCAGTCGCGAGGAAACCGCACCGCGGCAGCACGCCTTCTTACGGCAGACCCTGCCCCCCGAAGATCCGCACGTTCGCGAGAGCGAGCGGCTGCGCAGCGGCCAAGACTCCGACTGACCACCCGGTGGTGGCAGTGGACCCGAAGGAGCGTACGCTTCGGCGGCTGCTCGCCTGCGGTGTTTCGCCGCCGAGACCGCGCGGCCCCTCAACGCCCGTGTCCGACGATCCGACCCCTTCCGCTACGCCCACGCCTCCCATCGCCCCCACGCGGACCCACGTCCACCGTGAGCACGACCAAGAGCGCGTCGACCCATACTTCTGGCTGCGTGATCGCGAGGACCCATCCACGCGGGCGTACCTCGACGCCGAGAACGCCTACACCGCGGCCATGCTCGAGCCCACCGCGGGGCTCCGCGAGCAGCTGTACGAGGAGATGCTCGCCCGCATCGAGCAGACCGATCGCTCGGTGCCGTTTCGCTACGGTCCGCACCTCTACTACTCGCGCACCGAGGAAGGCAAAGACTACTCGGTGCTGTGTCGCCGCCCGCCGCAGGCTCCCGCGGTAGGCCCCGAGCCCGATGCCGCCGAGCAAGTGGTGCTCGACCAAAACGCCTTGGCCGAGGGTTCGAGCTTCTTCTCGATGGGCGACTGGGAGCCCGACCCCACGCACGATCGCATCGCCTACCTCACCGACCTCAGCGGCGACGAACACCACACGCTGCAGATCCTCGACCTGCGAACCGGCGAGCACCTCCCGGAGCGAATCGAGGGGCTCTCGGACGACATCGTGTGGTCGGCCGATGGGCGACACCTGCTGTACGTGAAGCTCGACGAGGCCTCGCGGCCCTACCAGGTCATGCGGCACACCATCGGGACTCCCGTCGGCGACGACGTGCTGGTCCACCACGAGACCGACGAGGCGTTCTTCGTGGGGATCGGCATGTCTCGAAGCCGCCGATATGTGGTGATGTCGCTCGGGAGCCAGATCACCTCCGAGATTCGCCTGCTCCGGGCCGACCGCGCCGAGGACGAGTTTTGGACCGTCGCGCCTCGACAGCACGGCGTGGAGTACTCGGTGGCCCACCATGGCGAGCACCTGTACGTGGTGACCAACGAGGATGCGATCAACTTCCGGGTGATGCAGCTGGAGCTGAGCCGGCCCCAGCGCGAGCACTGGGTGGAGAAGATCCCCCACGATCCGCAGATCAAGATCGACGGCGTACACGCCTTTGCAGACCACCTCGTGGTCTCTCGGCGCGAGAAGGGGCTGCCCGTGCTCGGCGTCGAGGTCCTGGCGACCGGCGAGTGCCACGACATCGAGATGCCCGAGCCCGTCTACGACGTGTGGATGGGAACCAACCTCGAGTTCGACACGGCGACCATTCGCTTTGCCTACACCTCACTGGTCACCCCGCACTCGGTCTACGACTACGATCTGAACTCGAAGACCCGACAGCTGCGCAAGCGCTCGCCGGTCAAGGGCTACGACCCTGCTCGCTTCGTCAGCCGCCGGATCCACGCGACCGCCCCCGATGGCACCGCCATTCCCGTGTCGCTGGTGCACCGCGCCGACCTCGACCGCAGCCGACCCCAGCCCACGCTGCTGGCGGGTTACGGCTCCTACGGCTACAGCTACGATCCCGGATTTTCGTCCACCCGCGTCTCGCTGCTCGAACGCGGGATGATCTTCGCCCTGGCCCACGTGCGCGGCGGCGGAGAGCTGGGGCGCCCGTGGTACGAGGCGGGCAAGCTCACCCACAAGCCCAACACCTTCAGCGACTTCATCGCCTGCGGCCAGATGCTCGTGGACGAGGGATACGCCGAGCCATCACGGCTGGCCATCCGGGGCGGGAGCGCCGGAGGCTTGCTGATGGGTGCCGTGGCCAACCTGCGCCCCGACCTGTTTGGGGTGGTCATCGCCGACGTCCCGTTCGTGGATGCGCTCACCACCATGCTCGACCCCAGCCTGCCGCTGACGGTGGTCGAGTACGACGAGTGGGGCGATCCCTCCAAGCGCGAGGCCTACGACGTCATCCGCTCGTACTCGCCCTACGACAACGTCAGCGCCCAGGACTATCCCGCGATGCTGGTGCTGGCCGGTCTCCACGATCCGCGGGTGTCGTACTGGGAGCCCGCCAAGTGGGTGGCCAAGCTGCGCGCGACCAAGACCGACGACAACGTGCTGCTGCTGTACACCAACATGGACGCCGGGCACGGCGGCGCCTCGGGCCGCTACGATGCGCTCCGCGAGACCGCGCGATGGTTCTCGTTCGTGCTCGAGCACCTGCACGTCGCCGAGCCCGACCCCGTCGCCTAGCCTCGCCACCCAGGCCATGGCGCAGCCCGAGGCCCGGCGAGGTGGCTTGGTGCCCAGGGAGACGCTGAGAATGCCGCGAGCATGCAAGGGACGCCGAACGGCGACCCCATGCCGTGGCCTGGGCGTGCACCGAGCGGAGCGGTCCGACCGTTCGCCGCCTAGCCTAGGGCAGCGGCACTTCGATCACGGCGGGAATCCGCCGCAGCGCCTGGATGAGCGACCCATCGCTCGCCAGCCGTAGATAGAGCTCCTGCCCGCCCACCTCCACCTCGACCGTGAGCTCATCGAGCGAGGGGCCCTTCTTGGTCTCGGCCTCGAGGATCTTGCCGCCGGGTGCGACCGACTCGACCGTGGCCTTGACCGCATCGCTCAAGCTGGCGGGATCGACGTGGCACTCGGTGTACAGCTCGGTGCCATCGGGACTCGCCGCCAGCTCGCAGGCGACGCCGCCCTTGTCGACCTCGACCTCGTAGACCCGCCCATGGTCGGCGTACAGCTCGGTCTCGTAGTGCGTCACGGGGGACCCGGCGAATCGCTCGGCGGCCAGATCGCGGACGGCTTGGGGCACGGAATCGGCAGCGTCGTGATAGACGGCCAGCTTGACGACGTTGCCGTCGCCATCGACCCGCAGCTTCATCTTGTGCACCGTGGTGGCGGTCGCTGCGGTCTCGATGATCTCGGCGTCGAGCGCCGACGACGGGCCAGCTGCAGCGGCGGCGGCCGAGCCCGCGGTCGGGGCGGTCGAGCCCTCGGTAGCCGCCCCCGAGGTGGCACAGGCACACAGCAGCAGCAGTGGAAGCGAGCGACGAACGCGAGACATGGGGTCATCGTCAGCCACGACTCCCGCCCATGCAAGCGACGCGCTCGATGGGGACGGAATCCGTCGATGGCGTCCAACAACGCGGCCGTGAGGGCCAGACGCGTCGGCAGCCCAAGGGGCTCGGCGAGCCTCTCGACGACTGCGGTACCGCGGGCGCGAAGCGGTACGTGAGGCCGAGCGCTGGCGCGCGCCTGGCCGAGACGCTCGTCTCCTAGTCGCAGCTGGCCAGCCACGCCGCGGCCGTGTCAGCGCGCGCGCGGGCCTGCTCGCTGCCCTTGGCGCGCCAGGCCTCGATCGCTCGGCGTGCCGAGCGACGGACGTCGGCGGAG
>JAHZJA010000721.1 GCA_022601155.1 Deltaproteobacteria bacterium
GGCAACAGGGCATCCTCGGCTACGGTCTCATCGCGGCCACCCTCGTACATTGACCACATTCGACGGAATTCGAACCGACTCGAGGACGACGATGACCGAATCCGAGACAACCATGAACGTAGTCCTTCCGGCGCTGTACGGCGTCTTGAAGGAGATGAACCAGGAGCGTCCGGAAGACGAGCAGCTGGTGGCCGACCCCGAGACCAAGCTGTACGGCAAGGGCGGCTCGCTCGATTCCCTGGATCTGGTGCGTCTGGTGGTCTTCCTCGAGCAGGCGATCGGCGAGGCGACCAACACCTCCGTCTCGCTCAGCGACGAGCGGGCGATGTCGCAGAGCAACAGCAACTTCAAGACCGTGGGCTCCTTGGCTGCGTTCGTCGTCAAGCTCATCGAAGAAGACGCGGCCAGTGCCTGATCCGACCGTGACGCTGGTCACGGGGGCACGCAAGGGCATCGGACGGTTCTTGGCCGAGTACTACCTCGAGCAAGGCCACACGGTGCTGGGCTGTAGCCGTGGTCCCTCCGACCTCGACCACGAGCGCTACCACCACTACGAGACCGATGTGACCAACGAGCGCGCGGTGACGCGGATGTTCGCCGACATTCGCACGCGGCACCGTGGTCTCGACGTGTTGATCAACAACGCGGGCATCGCGTCGATGAACCACTTCGTGCTCACCCCGACCTCCACCGTCGAGAAGATCCTCGACACCAACGTCGTGGGCACGTTCACCTGCTGCCGGGAGGCCGTAAAGCTGATGGTGCCGCGCAAGACGGGCCGGATCATCAACATGGCCACCATCGCCACCCCGCTCGATCTCGAGGGCGAGGCGATCTACGCCGCGTCGAAGGCCGCGGTGGTCAGCCTCACCCGGATCCTGGCGCGCGAGGTCGCCGGGCTGGGCATCACCGTCAACGCGGTGGGCCCCACCCCCATCGACACCGACCTGGTGCGCTCGGTCTCCAGCGCCAAGATGGAAGCGCTCGTCCAGCGCTACCCGATTCATCGCTACGGCACCTTCGACGATGTTGCCAACGTCGTCGACTTCTTCATCGCCCCGCGCAGCGAGTTCATCACCGCCCAGGTGATCTACCTCGGAGGCGTGTAGGTTGCCCCTCACCTTCCTCTTGGAGGTCTTCGCCGAGCACACCCGCGAGGATGCGTTCGTGTTCGCGGGACGAGCCTCGACGTACGGCTGGCTGACCGAACGCATCGAGCACTGGGCAGCCCCGCTGAGAGAGGCCGACATCGATCGGGGGACCGTCGTCATGCTCGAGGCCGGCTTCTCCCCCGATGCAGTGGCCCTGCTGCTGGCCTTGCTGCACCGCGGGGCCATCGTCGTGCCCGCGGCTCCCAGCTCGCAGCACCACACCGAGCGCTTCGCCGAGATCGCCCAGGTCGAAGCGATGGTGCGCATCGACGCCGAAAGAGGGCTGCAGGCCCGCCCCACCGGATGTACCGCCGACCATCCCCTGTACGACCAGCTCGGGGAGCATCCAGGGCTGGTCCTGTTCACGTCCGGATCCACGGGTGAGCCCAAGGGCATCGTTCACGACGTCACCCGCCTGCTCGACAAGTACCGGGTGCGCCGTCGCTGCCATCGCACGGTGGCGTTCTTGCTCTTCGATCACATCGGGGGCCTCGACACTGCCCTGTACAGCCTGTCCAACGGCAGCTGCCTGGTGCTGGTCGACGACAGAACCCCCGACGGGGTGTGCCAGGCCGTGCAGGACCACCGCGCCGAGGTGCTCCCGGTCGCGCCGTCGTTCCTGAACCTGCTGGCGCTCAGCGGCGCCCACCAGCGCTACGACCTGTCGTCTCTGCGGTTCGTGACCTACGGCGCCGAGATGATGCCCGCCGCCACGCTCGACCGATGCCAGCAGATGTTCCCAGGGGTCACGTTGCTCCAAAAGTACGGGACCTCGGAGGTCGGCACCCTGCGATCCAAGTCGCGCAGCTCGGACTCCTTGTGGGTGAAGATCGGCGGCGAGGGCTACCAGACCCGGGTCGTCGACGGACAGCTCGAGATCCTCGCCCGCTCCAGCATGCTGGGCTACCTCAACGCCGACAGCCCGTTCACCGCCGACGGCTGGTTCAAGACCGGGGACGATGTCGAGGTCGACGGGGAGTACATCCGCTTCTTGGGCCGCGCCTCCGACGTCATCAATGTCGGCGGCCGCAAGGTCCACCCCGCCGAGGTCGAGGGGATCATCCTCGCGCTGCCCAACATCGACGAGGTCGCCGTGATGGGCGAGGCCAACCCCTTGATGGGCCAGATCGTCTGCGCGCAGCTACGGACCGTCACCCCCGAGGACCTCGGGCCCCTGCGACGACGGGTACGCGAGGCCTGCCGTCAGCAGCTCGACGCCTACAAGGTCCCCATCAAGATCGAGCTCGCGACAGCGCCCTTGACCTCGGCTCGCCACAAGGTTCACCGTCACCCGACGCCATGACGCTCGAGACCGCATCACACCAGGCTCCGGCGCCCCAGGGCCCCTCCCCTGCGCGATGGCAGCGAGCCGCGATGCTCGTCGCCGTCCTGCTGTCGCTCGGGGGGTGCACCACGACCCCGACCGAGCCCAGCGTCAACCATGCCCCAGCGACGGCCACCGCACAGGAGCGACGGCCGGCCCCCCAGGTCGAGCCGACTCCGACCGCCCTCACGCCGCCGGACGCCACCGCATCCCACCGCGTGACGGCGCTGACGATCACCATCTTGTCGACGACCGAGCCGGGGCCCGGCGAGGGCGAGTGGGGATTCGCCGCGCTGGTCGAGGCCGACGGACAACGGATCTTGTTCGACTCCGGCGCCAAACGGCAGACGGTCCTCCGCAACGCCGAGACCCTGGGCATCGACCTCCACACGGTGCCCGCGGTGGTCCTCAGCCACCACCACGGCGACCACGTCGGCGGGCTGCTCACCCTGCGGCGTGCCGTCGCCGAGGATGCTCCCGAGGCCTTGGCCACCGTCCACACCGCACGCGGAATGTTCGAGCCGCGCCGCTTCGGCGCCAAGCCGCGCGAGGTCAACCGCATGGTCGCGATCCGGCCCGCCTTCCAGGCCAGCGGCGGAACGTTCGTCGTGCACGACGCCCCCGGACAGATCGCTCCCGGGGTGTGGGTCACGGGACCGATCCAGCGGCTGCACCCCGAGCGCAACTGGAGCGGCAGCCGACGAATCCCTGGCGCCGACGGCTGGGTCGAAGACACGCTCCCCGAGAGCCAGGCCCTGATCGTCGACACCGAGCGCGGGCTCGTCGTTCTGTCGGGGTGTGGTCACGCGGGCATCGTCAACACGGTGACGCATGCGAGAGCCTCGATCCGCACCGCGCCGATCCATGCGGCCGTGGGTGGGTTCCACCTGCATCAGGCGACCACTCCACACCTCGAGTGGACGGCGAAACGGCTACTGGAGCTCGATCTCCAGCAATTGCTGGGGGCCCACTGTACCGGCCGTGGAATCGTCGAGCGGCTCGCCACCCGGGCGCCCAGCGGCGCCCATGCGCTGAAGGTTGGAGATCGCGTCACGTTGGATGGTCTGCAATAGCCGGGCGGACGGCGCCCGGTTTGGGTATCGTCGCCGCTCCCCCCCTCGAACCCGGTCGATTCTTCGACCTGAGAGACCGCAATCATGATCGGAAAGTTCTGCGTCATCGGAGCTGCGCTCGCCGGCATCCTGGCCTTCTTCCTCCCGTTCTTCAGCATCACCGCCAGTGCCCTCGGTGGAGGCGAAGCCGACTACTCGATCAGCGTGATGCAGTTGATGCAGGGCGCCGAGGGGCTCAAGGCCGTCGTCGCCGAGCAAGCACCGCAGGCCAACCTCGTCGACACCGCGCAGATGGGCGAGCTGACCGAGGCCCTCGACAAGCTCAAGGGGATCTTGATGATTCCCTTCGTTCCCACCGTGTTGTTCGTGCTGATCAGTCTCATCGGCATCAAGCGATTCGGCCGAGGACTCGGCGTGTTCTCCCTGATCGTGGGCATCATCGGTGTCGGCGGCTGGCTGCTGCTCAGCGCGGGCATCAGCGCCGCCGCGGAAGAGGACGGCAAGTTCGCCGCGGCCATCGGCCTGACCCTGCTCGGCGTCGGCGCCGGGCTCGGCACATTGGGCGGTATCTTGGGCATCGCCAAGCCCCAGCCCAAGACAGCCTGACCCACGTCGTTCGCGACCCAACAGGGCAGTCCGCGCGATCGTGGGCTGCCCTGTTTCGTCGAGAAATCCGTGATCCACCCGTCGGTCTGCCGACTCTATCGAGGTTGATGGCAGTGACGGCCGCCTCGATCCGCACGCAGCGGTCCCACCAAGAGTTCGACATCGACGCGGTCGAGCTCGAGCGAGATCCAGCCGACCCGCACTGGTCGCAGACCGCGGGTCCACCCGCGCAGATTCCGCAATTTTCGCCCCTGCGCGCACTGCTGCACCCCCTGGACGAGACGGCGTTCGTCACCCGGTGGTTTCGGCAGCAGGTCCTGCATCGGCAACACCACGGCAGCAACCGGACCCACCAGCAGATCCTCACGCGCGATCAGCTGCTCGATGGGATCCGGGAGCATCGGGTGCCGACCAAGTCGGTGCGCTTCCTCGATGGCGTCGAGGATGCCGCGCACGACCGCGATGTGCAGCAGTACGACCGCAGCAATTTCACGCAGGGCACCGACCACGAGCGCTTTCACTTCGGCCGTATCCGCGAGTACCTGACCAGCCGTCGGGGCACGATGGTCGTGCACGATCTACCTGCGTCATTCCCCTCGGTCGACGCATTCGCGGCGGGGCTGGGCGAGGTCACGGGCAGCCATACCAACGCCAACGCCTACTACACCCCGGCGGATTGCTCGCTGTACCGCCCGCACTGGGACACGCACGATGTGTTCGTGGTCCAGGTGCACGGCCGCAAGCGATGGCGGCACTGGGACCCCGTGCTGCACGCTCCCCTGCCCGGACGCCCCTATATGGAGTCCACCCCCTATGTGGGGTTTCACCACGACCTGCCGTCCCACACGCTCGAGCTCGCGGCCGGCGACGTCCTGTACCTGCCTGCCGGAGTGCCCCACACCGCATGGACCACCGACGAGGCCTCGCTCCACGTCACCTTCGGCATCATGCCGCCGCTGTGGCACCAGCTCCTGAGTGCGCTGGCAGGCCGAGCGCTGGCCGAGTGCGAGAAGGACCTCGACTTTCGTCGTGCCTGCCCGGCCATGTCGTTGGGCAGCACCCATCCGGCGATCGCCTCGCAGCGAGAACTCCTGCAGCAGCGCCTGTCCAAGGCCATCGCCGCCATCGACCTCGACGAGGTCCTCGCACAGCACTTCGCATCCCGGCCACGAACCTTCCCGCCGGTCGACGACCAGTCCGATGCGGTCCAGCTCGACACCATGCTCACGCGTGTGCCGGGGGTGACCGTGCTGCGTGAACGCGAGACGACCGTGGAGCTATGGAGCGGGGACGAGTGCCTGAGCTTCCCCGTCGCAGCCTGCGAGGCGCTGTGCTGGCTCCGACAGCACAGCCACCTCCAGCCCCACCAGCTGCCCGGGCTCGCGGATCCCGAGCGCCTGGCGGTCGCACGGCGGCTGGTCCACGAGGGGCTGCTCCGCGTCGGCCCCAGCCGAGTTTCTTCCTAGCCTGCAAAACGAGCGCGGGACGGCGCCTATCCCCCTTGGCGTCGTCCCGCAGTATTTCGATCTCCCGACGGTCGTCGGTGAGCGAAGGTCGATGTCAGCCGTCGTCGCCCGCAACGTTGCGGTAGACCAACGCACCGAGCACACCGCCCGCGATGGGCACGACCCAGAACATCCACAGCTGCACCAGCGCCTCTCCTCCCACGAACAGCGCCGGTCCCGTGGAGCGAGCCGGGTTGACCGACAGGTTCGTGACGGGGATGCCGATGAGGTGGATGAGCGTCAGGCCGAGGCCGATGGCAATCGGAGCCAGGCCCTTGGGCGCACGATCGTCGGTGGCCCCCATGATGATGAACAGGAACATGAACGTCAGGACCAGCTCCGCGACGATGCAGGCCATCATCGAGTACTCGCCCGGCGACATCGATCCGAAGCCGTTGGTGGCGAACGCACCCGCCCCCGTACCAATGGAGAAGCCGGGCTGGCCCGAAGCGACGAAGTACAGCGCAGCCGCAGCCACGGCACCGCCACCGACCTGAGCCAGGATGTACGGCACCGCTTCCGAGGACGGGTGCCGCCCTCCGGCCACCAACCCCATGGTTACCGCCGGGTTGAGATGGCAGCCCGAGATGTGGCCGATGGCGTAAGCCATGGTCATCACGGTGAGACCAAATGCCAGGCTGACGCCCAGCAGGCCGATCCCGATATTGGGGATGCCAGCAGCCAGGACTGCGCTTCCGCAGCCTCCGAACACCAACCAGAACGTCCCGATGAATTCGGCCGAGAGTTTGCGCGACAACGGAATCATGAGCGCGCGGGGAGCAAGAACCCCGCCAGCACCTCCCGGTCGTGCAACCTCGCGGGGTTATCGCCGAGGGCCTCCCGTCCCGGTCAGGGCCGAACGCAACAGTGGGGCACATCGACTCGGCGGCTTCCAGCGGCCCACCCGGCCCCAGCGGGGGCCCGCCACTGTCCACGTGCCCAGTGCAGCGCCCCTCGCTCGGGCCGCGCAGCCCGCTCGGCTCACTCCTCGTCGGGACGCTTGAACTTCATCCGTCGCCGGGTCTTGCCGGTCGGCTTGTCGTCCTTGAACACGACGACCTCGCGCTTGCCAGCCTCGTCGACCATCACCCAGCGCCCTTGCTTGTGGTCCTCTTCCCAGCGTCCCGAGGCCTTCACCGAGCCATCGGCATACCAGTACTCGGCGTCGCCGTGACGCTCGTCGTCCTTGTAGTGCTCGCGATACTCGCGTTCCCCCTTGGGATGGTAGCCCTCCCACTCCCCCTGCTTGTCGCCGGCCTTGTACTCGCCCTCGGTCTTCTTCTGACCGTCGCCGTACCACCAGCGCCATACCCCCTGGCGTCGGTTCTTCCAGTACTCCCCTTCGACGCGCTTTTGGCCGTTCTTCCACCACGCGAGGAACTCTCCTTCGCGCTTGCCGACGAGGTACTCCACCTCCTCGCGTACGCGGCCGTCCGCGTAGTACTGCGTCCAGCGGCCTTCCTTCTTGCCATCGACGTACTCGCCCTCCAGCTTCAGTGCCGACGACGCCGTGGCCCCGTGCCACTGTGACCACGGACCATGCTTGGCCCCGGTCTCGCGCTCGCACCACTGCTCCGAGCCGTCGGGCGGCGCCGCGCCCTTGGCCACCAGCCCCTCGCCGCAGTGGTTGGCGGCTTCCTTCTTGGCGCCGTTGTCCCACTGCTCTTCGCTGAGCTTGTTCCCGTCGCGGTCCCACTCCGTCCAGGTGCCGTGCTTGCGACCATCGACGTAGCTGCCCTCCACAGAGCGCTGACCATTTTCGTGCCAGGTCTTGTACGCACCCTGCTCGCGGTCTTCCTCCCAGCGGATCTCGTCGCGCTTTTGGCCGTTTTCGAAGTGGTGCGTCCACGTGCCGTCGCGCTTGCCCGCCTTGTACCCTCCGTCGCTGAGCTTCTGCCCGCCGTCGCTGAACGTCACCCAGCGACCGTGCCTGGCATCGTCCTGGTACTCGCCCTCCTCGGCCTTTTGCCCATTTTCGTGCCAGCTGATCGAGGGCCCGTGCTTCTTGCCGTCGCGGTACTCCGTCTCGTGCCAGCGCTGCGTACCGCCGTCGTACCAGCGAGACCACCGTCCGTGTCGCTGCCAACGTCCAGCCACCTCGCGCTCGCACCACGCCTCGTGGCCTGCGGGCGGGATGGCTCCCTTGGCTGTCCCACCGTCGGGGCAGGCGATCGCGGGCGGAGGCGGTTCACCACCGGATTCCTCGCCGCCATCGGCGGCGTTGCCATCGTCGGCCGCCTTGCCATCATCGGCCGCCTTGCCATCGTCGGCCGCCTTGCCGTCATCGACCGCCTTGCCGCCATCGGCCGCCTTGCCGTCATCGGCCGCCTTTCCGTCATCGGCCGCTTTGCCGTCATCGGCCTTGGTCTCGACCTTGCCGTCGTCGGCCTTGTCATCCCCGCCCCCGGTCAGGCGATCACAGCCGGGTCCGAGCAAAGCAAGGCAACACAGGCCGGTGAGCACACGAAGGGGGCGAACGTAGAGGTGACTGGGCATGGGGCGACTCCTCGCGGCCCACCCTGACAGAACCCCCCGGGCGAGGGCAAGGCACAGGCCATGGTGCTCGCAGGGTGGTGGCGGTCCCGCCCGTCGTACGAAGTGTCGTCGGCGCGGTCTGGCGGCCACGTGTCGTCGACGCTCCGAGCCCCTCCGCCCCCCCAGCTAGACATCGAGGATCATGGAGATTTTTACTAGAGGGTGGCAGGACCCGGTCGACGGGAGCCTCGCCCCATCGACGTCGGTCTCGCCACATCGACGCGCACGCTTCGACGCTGCAGAGCGTCCAACCGCCAGCGCGGAAAGGTCCACGAGCCGCCGTCTCGTCCGCGGCTGCGCCCACGCTCGACACGCTCGTGGAACCCCTCGAACCGTTGCCGTACGACCCCGCGTCCCTTCCCTCGATCGAGCGAGATCAGTCTCGGGGTGTCGAGCATGCGGCGTAGCCTCGAGACGGTCGCGATCGACTACGATGGCTCCCGTGACCCCACGGTCCTCCGCAACTGCAAAGTGCATCGGCCTCGCCTGGCTGTGCGGGGCCACGATCGGACCGGTCGGCGACCACTTCCACGTGGCGACCGGCGTGACCGAGTACTTCACGGACTTCGGCCCGATCTGGTTGGGCAACAGCCCCCTGTGGTTCGTGCTGCTGGTGGCAACGTTCATGGCGACGATCGCCGTGGGACAGGGTCGGCTGGCCAACAACGGGCGCGGGCGGGCGGCAAACCGATGGATCTTCGGATCGCCCGTCGTCGTCCTGGCCCTGTACCTGACGACGAGCTTCTACCCATCGCGCGACGGCGGCACCCTGGAGCTCGTCATCCTCGCTGGCGCGGTTGCAACGTATCTCGTGCTCGACCGCACCTGGTTCGGCTTGGTCTTCGGGGTGATGGTTGCCGTCGGCGCGACCGCATTCGAGTGGGGACTGGTGCAGCTGGGTGTATTTCGCTACCTGCCGCAATCCGACGAGTTGTTCGGCGTGGCGCCGTCGTTGCTCCCGCTGTACTTCGCCGCATCGGTGGCAACGGGGGCGGTCGGTCGGCGCATGCTCTCGCAGTAGACGCCAGCGCATCACGGCCCTGAGCTCGAGCCGCTCCGGTCCCATGGGACGTCCCCGGGGACATCCACTTCGTATGGTCTTCAGGACCAACCGATCGTTCACGTTCGAAGGCCAATGACGCTATCGTGATCGCCATGGGAGTGGCATCGGTCGAGATCGTGCTCGATGAACCGGAGGCAACGTACCGGCCTGGCGATCCGATCGCGGGGCATGTGGTCCTCACCGTCGAAGACCATGAATCGGACGCAGGGGCCGCCTGGCTCGAGCTTGGGTGGGAGTGCCACGGCCGCTTCGTGAACTATCGCCGCTCGGTCGCAAACCTGGACCTGCGCCCCAATACACGGGGACCGTGGTCGGTAGGAACGCATGAAATCGCGTTCGCGTTCGAGTGCCCCGCGTGGCCACTTTCGTACGAGGGCAGCAAGTTCGATCTCGACTACACCCTGTGGATCCAAACCGACGGCGGCAGCGGCCCGACTCAGACCGTCGATGTGTTCTGTGTGCCAGGGCCACAGTCCATGCCAACGATCGCGTTGACGGATGACGACCCGGACCGCCAGCGGTTTCAGCCCCGCATGGTCACCACGAGCCCGCTGACCACAGCCCTGACGTGGGCGCTCACACGTCTGCTTGGAGACGGCCCTTCTCCGAGGCCCTCCACGGACGTCGTCGACGATCTCCAGTTCGAGCATGTCCCCGGGTCCACGATGGCAACGATCCGCGTCGTGTTCGCGCAACGACTCGATGCGGCGCTCGGCTCATTACGCGCACAAATGGTGCTGCGGGAGTTTTCCGTCGGTCGCCGCACTGCCCGCGCGCCCCGCGTGGACGAGGTCGAGCTCGATCGATCCGAGGGGACCCTGCGGCGTGTCGAGGACGACTCGGTCAGTGGCACCTGCTACGAGGGGCAGGTCCCGCTTCCGGAGGCGCCTGCGTTCACCTTCGAGTGCCCTGATGCTTCCATACGTTGGGCGCTGGAGATCTACGAGGAGGGGGGCCGACTGCGGAAACACTTCGGGCTCGAGGCGCACCCATGACGCTTGCGCCTGGTCCGGACTCGCCCGAACTAGACGCCGCATGCTACTGGCCGCGCCGCAGCTGCCGCTGGATCGCCAGCTTCTTCGCGGGCGTCAGTCCTTCGAGCAGCGACTGCGCCGTCACCATGAACTGAAGTCCGATCTCATCGGCACAGGAGGTGTCGTACGCATCGACCACCCCCTGGGGGTCGAGCAAGAACGCGACCGCCAGTCCCGTGGAGCAGTCGCCTCCCAAGATCGCCCCGTGCCCCGAGTTGGCAAACACCACCTCTCGGGCGTTGGTGAGACTGGCCCCCACCGTCTCCCCGAAGCTCGGCGGCGTGACGGGGTCGAAGGATCCGCTGGAGACCAGGGTCGGAACTCCCGAGTTCACGGGGGTCGCTAAGCTCGGGTCTGGCGTCGGCTTGGGCCATGACTCGCACAGCTCGACGACGTCGTCATGAGAGACCATGGCGAGGGTCGCCAGTGGCTCGGGGATCTGCGCTTCCATCAACGTAACCTCGATGCCAGGCCCAATTTCGGGGTTGAACAGATCGCTGCACTTGACCGACCAGTGCATGCCCTCCGCGATGCCATCGCCCGGGCCTCCGCCCCCGAACAGCTCCATGAGTAGCTCTTCGACCGGCTCCAGATTCCGGTCACGGAAGGAAGTGATGACCAGTGGAATGATGGGATACAGCGCCGTCGAGTACATCATCCGGCGGATGACTCCGGCCGCGTCCGCCCCCGTGATCTCCATCATGGGTCCACGGTCTCCCCCAACGACCAGCGGATCGGCGTCGAGGTTGGTGATCATGTCCAGCAATGCTTGGTCGACGGGCCCGTAGGCATCCGAGCACAGCGGGTCGGCCATGCAGGCGTTCGACAGGCCCTCGATCGCTCCCCAGAAGCTGACCTGGACCTCGGTCTGCCAGTTGACGTCGGGGGGAACGACGCCATCGATGAGGGAGGCACGAA
>JAHZJA010000722.1 GCA_022601155.1 Deltaproteobacteria bacterium
GACCGGAGGCCGCGCCTGGCCCTGCGACGGCAGTCGCGAGCTCGGCCGCCACGCCTCCTCTTGCGGCGGCTGCCGTCGGCTCGACCGCACCGACCCCAACCGTTGGTCTGGACATACCGAGCGCCCCGGCAGCCACGGCCGTTGGTCTGGACATACCGAGCGCCCCGGCAACCACCGTTGCTCCGGACATACCGAGCACCCCGGCAACCACCGCCGTTGGTCCCGACATACCGAGCGCCCCGGCAACCACCGCCGTTGGTCCCGACATACCGAGCGCCCCGGCGGCTACAACCGTCGGTCCAGACGTACCGGGCGCCCGTGCCACGACGAGCGCGGACTCGGAGGCATCGAGTGCTGCGGCGGCCGCATCGGGTGCTGCACCCCAGCGCGGCATGCTCGGCACGTCGACATCAGCCGCGGACTCGGACCCACCCTGTGTCCCTGCGACGACGCGCGTGGGTTCGCACGCATCGAGTGCTGCGGCGGCCGCATCGAGTGCTGCACCCCAGCGCGCGACGCTGGGCACGCCTGCCTCCGCGTCTACGGCCCCTGCGATGCGAGCCCCCACGACCTCGCAAACGCGGACGACTTCGGTCCCGCCAAGGATGAGCCCCGATTCGCTGGCAGTACACACCGCCGCTGCGCCCGGCCCGACATCACTGCGACCGCAGCCGGGTCGTGCCGCGGCCGTCACCGGTCGGCCGAGCCCGACGCCCATCTCCATCGAGCCGATCCGATGGCTGGGCCGAGGCCTTGGTGTACTGCTCACCGGACTGGGTGTCCTGTCCACGCTGCTCGACCCCCGACCCCAGCAGACCGAGGCCCCGGTGCTGGCCCAGGTGATGGCCGAGCCCCCTGCCCTGGCCCCCGTTCCCCGCGCTCGCTCGGTGCCGGTCCGCGTGACGTTCAGCCCCGGCCGGGAGCTGGCCCTCGACCTGTCCGCCGACGGACGCACCGCAGTCGTCGCGGTGGAGGAGCCGGGCGGGGGCTCGCGAATCGAGCGGGTGCAGATGGACGACGGCAGCCGCGTCAAGCTGACCGTGGCCCCGGGAGACGACGACGAGCCGGCCCTGTCTCCCGACGGCACCCAGGTGGTGTTTACCCGAACCGCCGACGGACGCCACGCCCTGTGGCTGGTCCCCACGCTCGGGGGCACGGAGACGCTGGCGATTCCCGACGCGCGGCGAGGGGTCTTTGCTGCCGATGGCCAGACCCTGGCCTTCGTTCGTCACCGCCAAGACGGCTGGACGATCGAACGCGGCCAACCGGGACAGCCGAGCACGAAGGTCGCGCGCGTGGAAGGCCTCCCCTCGGCACTGGCGTGGTCGCATCGCACCGATCAACTGGCGTGGGTGGTGGAGGGCACGGCATGGGTCGTCGCAGCCGAAGGCGGCACACCCCGAAGGCTGGGCGACGTTCCTCGCGGGGGCCGCTCGCTCGCCTGGCTCCCGGACGACGAAGGGCTCGTCACCGACGGCGTCGGCGAAGGCACCGGTGCATGGCGCATCGACGCGAGCTCGGGGGAAGCAACGCCGCTGCTGGCACAGGCCCGCCGTGCGTGGTCGCCACGGCTGTCGGCCGACGGCGGCCGGCTGGTGTACGTGGAAGAGCGCCGCGCCAATGAGATCTGGGTGCACGACCCCGCCTCGCCACACGATCGCATCCTCGACACCAAGAGCAGCCTGCAGTGCTTCAGTCTCGACGGCACACGAACATGGCTCGCCGCGCTGGACGCCGCCCCCCGTGGAACCGAGACCGCCCTGCGCATGCTCGACCCCTCCACCGGTGCCCGCCGCAACCTCGCCACCACGGCACGCGGCTGCCCCGGCCTCTCCTTCGACGGCCGGTTCGTGTTCGCGTCCGACGAACGGGGCGACGGCACGTGGATCGTGTCTCGACACGGCGACCGCCCGCGCAAGGTCGGCACGCGCTCGATCCCCACGCTCGCGCCCGCAGGCTCACCCGACGGCCGCTCACTCGCGATCGTCACCCCGGGCGGGCTCGAGCGGGTGGACGTGGACGGTGGCGATGGCACGCCCCTGTGCTCCGGTCGGTTCGGCTCACCATCGTGGTCCCACGTCGGCGACACCATCGCGGTCAGTGGCGAGCACGACGGTGAAGTGGGTACGTTCCTCGTCGACGCTCGGTCGGGATGGACACGGCGGCTCACCGCGCACCACAGCCAGCGCGCCGCACCGATCTGGGCGGACGAGGACCTGGCCCTGTGGATCCTGACCGACGAGCGAGGACGCGCCCGATTGATCCCGGTGGACATGGACGGTCGAACCGCTGGCGATCCGATCGTGCTCGTCGATCGGCCCGACCCCTCCCGCTGGGGTGTCACCGAGGTCCGGCGGGGTCCGGGCGACACGTGGCTATATATGCAGACCCGCATCGATGCCGATCTATGGATGGTGGAGATCGAGGGTTCGCGCAATCCGCGGACATCGAGTCCCCATTCGCCGTCTGACACCCGTGCCTACGTTCAACCCCCAGTAGACGCCGCCCCGTAGCCATGGGCTTGCTCGACGCCGCGCCGTGCCTCACCTTGGCGCCATGCTGCTTGACTTATTGACTAGCCTTACCCGGCGGTATGTGTGCCCGCTGGTCGCCGTAGCGGGGTTGAGCGCCTGCGACGAGACGCCCCAATACCCGGGGCCCACGTCGGGCGAGCTGGAGTCGATGATCGCCCTCCACTGCGAGAGTGTCGACACGTGTGGATGCGGGGCCGAGATTCAATCCGAGGGGTGCGAACGCGACCTGAAGACACGCTGGTCCGCGCGCAGCAACAACGGGCAGCGGCTGCAGCTGACCTACGACGCCGAGTGCTTCGCGAGCCTCCAGTCGAAGATCGAAGAGTACCAGTGCTATTGGCCGGGCGGGTCCACGCCCCTGTGCCAGGACTTCTGCGCCGTCTATCACGGCGACAAGCCACTGGGAGCCGCCTGCGACGCGACCGACGAGCACGTGTCCGACTGCGCCCAGGGCCTGCTGTGTGACCAAGCGGTCTGCACCGATCCCTGCGCCGCCCTCACGGGGCGACAGCTGGGCGAGCGCTGCGGCGACAACGAGGGCGAGACCTACGACGACTGTGCGGTGGGGATGACGTGCGACTGGGAGATCGGTCGCTGCATCGCGCTGCCCGGACTCGGAGACTTTTGCGACAACACCGGCTGCGGTGCCGGGCTGACGTGCCACTGGAGCTCGGGCGTGTGCGTGCTGACGGCCGCCGAAGGCGAAGACTGCGAGGACGTCGAGTGTGGCGACGGTCTGTACTGCGACTGGCGTGAAGGCCCCAACGAGCGGGGCGAGCAAATCTGCACCCCCTACGCAGCGCAGGGGCAAGCCTGCGGCAACACGCAGTGCGGCCCGGACCTGTTCTGCTTCGAAACGGAGATCTGCAACCCGGCGCCCGGCCCCGGTCAGCAGTGCCTGTGGGGGAGCCAGTGCGACGACCAGTCCACCTGCGACTTCGACAGCAACCGGTGTGTGGTGCTGCCCGAAGCCGGCTCGGCGTGCGCCTCGGGCCGGTGCGCCATGGGCTCGTGGTGCCAGACTTCGCCCGAAGATCCCGACGGCACCTGTAGCCTTCCCGTGACCAACGGCGAGATGTGCTCGGGTCATACGCAATGCCAAAGCGGCTACTGTCCCAACGGCTTTTGCTTCGCAAGGCCGGGCGATGGCGACGACTGCACGCAGGTTGGCGTGTGCGCTCCGCGCCTGGTCTGCAACGGAGCGACCTGTGAACCCACGTACACGCGAGCTCCCGCCGCGTGCACCTACCGCGGCTGGTAGCCCGCCGGCTCGGCCCCTGCCCGAGCGGGGGCCCCGTTCCGCGCGTCAGCTCACCGTCGGCGCGTAGCTCGCAACCGCATCGACCTGCGGAAGGGCGGTGACCCGGCCCGGCGTTGGCTGATACCGTTGGTGCATGCGGATCTCGGTGGGGGCATGCATTGCGGGGGCATCGATCGTACTGGCGGGGTGCCCGGGTTCGGACGACCCAGACCCCGCGCAGGGGAGCGCGGGCTCGGCCGCGTCGGGTGCCACCAACCCGACGCCCAGCACGGGCACGCCACCTGCGACCACCAACCCCCCCGGCTCGGGCGGCGTCACGGGCCCGGCCACCAGTGCCGACGAGACTGCGGAGGGTCCCACCCCGACCGACTCGACGGGCACTCCGCCCGAGGTCGGCGAGCCTGGCGTCGTCCGCTTCGCTGCCTTCGGTGACACCGGTGAGGGCAACGACGCCCAGATGATGGTCGCCAACGCGGCCGAGATCGTGTGTCAGGACCGGGGCTGCGACTTTGCGTTGCTGCTCGGCGACAACTTCTACGACACGGGGGTCACCTCCACCGACGATCCCCAGTTCGTCGACAAGTTCGAGTCGATCTACGAAGGCCTCGACATGCCGTTTTACGTGGTGCTCGGCAACCACGACTACGGCACGCTCGCCAACGACTGGCCGCGCGGCAACAACCAGGTCGAGTACACCACCCTCAGCGACAAGTGGACGATGCCGAACTTTTGGTACACGTTCAGCTCCGAGACGGGCGGTACCCAGTTCTTCGCGTTCGATACGGCGCGGATGATGTGGAACCACGACGTCGGTGACCAGCGTGCCTGGATGGCCGACGAGCTGGCCAAGAGCACCGCGCCGTGGAAGGTGGCCTTCGCGCACCATCCGTACATCTCCAATGGAGAGCACGGCAACGCGGGCCTGTACGAGGGCATCCCCGGCCTTCCGATCATCTCGGGTGTCGAGGTCCTCGAGTTCATCGACGACTTCGTCTGCGGCAACGCCCAGATCTACATCAGCGGCCACGACCACAACCGCCAGGTCTTCGATCCCGTATGCGGCACGTACTTCTTCGTGTCGGGTGCGTCGGCCAAGACCAGCGACTTCGCCTATCGCAACAACAATCCCACCCAGTGGGACGACGATCAGCGCGAGGGCTTCTTGTGGGTGGAGATCGAGGGGCCGCAGTTCACCGCGGCGTTCTACGATTTCGACGGCAATCTCGACCACGAGATGTCCGCCAACCTGTAGCGAGCACGACCTCCTCGGTCGGCTCGCGGGCGCGGCCCAGCTACGACCGCGGCTGCCCTTCGTCGCGCCGCGTCGCGTTGGCATCGGCGTAGGGATCCACCCAAGCCTGCTTGGC
>JAHZJA010000723.1 GCA_022601155.1 Deltaproteobacteria bacterium
ACGAGACATCGTGCCCAAACACGATCGGTTCCTCGGCGAACGAGCTGCCGCCACCAATTCGCCCTCGGCCCGCCGTGACGCGCTCCAGCAGCGTCACCGCCGTGAACAGATCGGTCCGTGGAGGGTCGACCAGCAGCTGCTGCAGCAACCCTAGCCGATCGTCCGCTCTCCGTTGCGAGGCTTCCAGCGGTACTCGCGTGCCGACGGGGCCAGTCTCACCACGAGCTGACTGAACGAGTTGAGGCTCGCACGTCGACCGTACATCTCGCTCAGACACTCTCCCAGCAACACCGCCTCGCCGGCCCCGCCGAAGACCGTCTCGTCGACGACCACCGTCGTCTGCGTCCCCGTAACCGGGGCTCCCCGATGCAGACGCACGATCTTGCGGCTGTGGACCTCTGAGATTGCATCGATCCATAGCGAGATCAGCCGTCCTTGGTGGGGATTGAACGTTGCGGCGAAGTTGTACGTCCGCAGGGTCCGACGCAGGGTGTCGGCGCACTGCAGACCCCGGTGGGACGCGCCCACGTGCGAGGTCAGGCGCCACAGCAGCTCCACGTCGTCGTGGGGGTAAAGCGGTGGCGTGGGCACCGTGATGTTCGACAGCGCAGCACAGACCGGTGACCCACGCACGGGTTGGTCGATGTCGCCGATCCCCAGGGTCGCCGCGGCTCCGCGATTGGAGCACAGCAGGTCGAGCGCCAACACCTCGGACCTGGCGATGGGGGCCGAGTCGCGGGGGCTCATCAACGAGACGTACAGCTCGGTGCCGCTGCCGCTCATCGAGGGGGTGCGCCGAGTGACGTAGTAGGCCTCGTCGTGGGGGGCCTGGCCGGCCGCCGCGGCACCAAACGAAGCGAACGCCGCATAGTCACGACGACGGCCAGATGCCAGTCCCTGCACCCGCATCACGTCGTAGACCTCGATCTCGTTGGCGTGACGGTCCACGCCGCGGACGACGGCCTCCGGGCGCAGCGGCTCGAAGCGCACGGGGTCCGAGGTGGTCTCGAACAGATTGATGACCGGCGCGCAGTGAAGCCGCAGGCCGTCGGCGGTCAGGCGCCGCGACAGCTCCGGTGGAGACTCGAACGTGCACCGCAGCTCGATCTCGGGGCCGGCCAGGGCCCCGAGCGGAGGCAGATCGACGAAGCAGAACTTCTGCGGAAAGGCGAATATCTCGGCGACGAAGCCGAAGGCATCGTGCTCGAGGGGCTGCTGCGGAAGCAGACGACTGTCGGGCTCGAAACCCCGCCCCTGCGGAGCTCCCCGCAGCGCGCCCCGACGCCCCTCGGCGTCGTAGACCACCATCTGCACGCAGTGCCGCAACCACCAGGTTCGCAGCGTCGAGGTGAACGGAAGCTCCCCGTGCAGGTACAGCCGAAGGGGTCGCTCCCCCGCCGCGCCGACCCCGTGCGGAGGAATCCTCAGCTGCAGGGTGATCCGCTCGGTGCGACTGGACGGCTTGTCGGTGCGTACGTCGACCAGCTCGATCGGAAGCAAGTCGGTGTCGGCGGTGGTGACGAACCGACACCGTGAACCATCGGCAGCCACCCCCGCCACGCCGGCCCCCCGGGGTATCGCCGTCGCCATCCGCAGCGACCGCACCTCCGGCTCGAACTGCACGATGGCGCACGACGGAATGTAACGCGTCAGCTGGGGAACCAAGATCGACCCCAGCTGCTGCGCCAGCTCGGGCATTCCATCGTCGACGCGCTCTCGAATGCGCGAGGCGAGAAAGGCAAAGCCCTCGAGCAGCCGCTCTACGTCGGGGTCATCGCTGCGCTCGGCAAGCAGCCCCGCCGTGGAGGGAAACGCCCGCGCGAACTCGCGGCCTTGCTCTCGCAAGTAGGCCAGCTCGGCATCGTAGTAGCGGGATTTGAGTCGCATGAGTCGTTCGAAACGGCGCGGCGGCCGTGGTGGACCGAGGTCCTCAGACGATGTCCATGTGTCCGTTGTGGGCCAGCTCCGTTCGGAGCCGGATGCGATCTCGAGCCCCGCTGGCCCGCAGCTCCCCCGTGATCTCCAGCGCCACCACGACGCCGTCGTCGTGAACCCGCCGCACCTGCACCTGACGCAGTCGGGGCTCGTACTGCTCCACGGTGCGACGCACCGCGGCCAGCACGTCCGACTCGGAGGTCGGCCACCGCGACATCAGCCCCACGAAGTCACAGCCCATCTCCGGGCACGTAAAGCCGTCTCCCACGTGGGTATTGAGGATCGACGCCACGTTGAGCACCACGGCGTCGACCGGAGCGAGGCGGCGCTGTGGCTCGGGGGACGCCAGGCGCCCGAGCAACCCCCGGCCGCGAGCCGGTGCGCTCATGCCATCAGCGGAGGGTCCCAGTTATCGGAGTCGGCGTCGGCGATCGGAGCGATGGGCATGGGCTGACGCTTGCCCAGGGTTCCGCCCATGATCGTGCTGTTGCCGTTGACGCAATCGACCGAGAAGTCACGCTTGCCGACCGCGTCGTTCTCGTTGAGCGTGCGGATCGTGTGAACCTCCACGCCGATCTTCGACTCTCCTCGGACCAATTTGCATGAAGAAATGTAGCCGGCCGCCGTGACACACTTGGTGTTGACCCACGATCCGCCGTTCTCCTGCTGGAATTCACGGTAGCTGACGATCACCTCGACGCGCCCCATTCGCCACTCGTCGACCAGCTCACGCCCGACCTCGTCCGAGCCATCGGTGATGACGAACTTGAGATAGCCCTTGCCCTGCCCCGCCGTCACACCGGTCGTGTCGACGTCTTTCTCGCAGTTGTACGCGTGGGTGAAGTAGCCCCCCTCGTGGCTCTTGAGGATCAGGTACTCACCGGTCGGTTCGAACACCCGGGTCTTGTCGTTGTCGTCGCTGGCCTTGGCCAGAAAGAGGTTGAGGGAGCGTTTCTTGAATTCCTCGGACATACCTCCTCCACCACGGAGCGCGAGCATCAGTCTTCACCCAAACAATGGCTCCGTTTTCGCCTACCGGGTCGCAATGTTTCGGGTCATGGTGTGCCCGCGTGTTGCTGAGAATCTCGATAGCCAAGGCGGGGCAGGAGGTATGTCGCTGTCCCGAGTTCGACAAACCAGAGCTCACCATCGGACGGCGCCCCACCAACGACATCATTCTGCCCAACGACGGGGTCTCGGGCTCCCATGCTCGGCTGCTGGTGACGGGACGGACCCTCACCCTCATCGATCTGGGGTCGACCAACGGGACGTTCATCGGAGGTGAGCGCATCGAGGGGCCCCGGCCGGTTGCAGCTGGTGACCGCGTGCTCATCGGCGAGTATCAGCTGGGGTTCGAGCTGGTCGACGGCGCTGCTGCCCATGGCTCCGGCCCGACTGTCACGACGACGACTCCCGTCCCCCGCCTGCCGCTGTCGGCCGCGCTGGGCTGGACGGCCGATGCCGCCTTGCCCCCGCCACCCCCGTTGCTCGACGACTGTGTCCCCGCCGAGACCTTGCCCGGCCCCCCACCCGAGCGAGCACGAGCGGCTCCCGCCCCGCTGGCGCTCACCCCGGTCGGGCCCGCACTCACCGGGCCCGCCACCGAGGAGGCGGTGGTGTTCGCCTTCGATCCCCAGGGCCCGACGCCGCTGGTCGAGCAGGTCTTCAGCGCCGTGTGGCGGCGGGTGGCCGACGACGTCATCGCGAATGCACCGGGGATTCGGCCGCGGGTGCGAGCGCTCCTCGAGCGGGCGCTGGCCGCCGCGAGCCAGGTGGGGACCATGCCCGAGGGCATCGGCGAGACGATGACGCAGGAAATGCTCAGTCCGACGGTCGTGGCCAGCCTGCTGATCGGAGATCCCGACGAGGTCTTGGTGCAGGGCACGGGTGATCTCCGCGTCGATCGGGGCGGCCACATCACCACCGGGCCGGGGCCGTTGAGCTGTGCGTCGGCGGTCACTGCCGTTGGCGCTCGGTTGTGCGGGGTTTCGATCGGCCCCGAGCGGCCCGTGGCGAGGCGGCACTACGGCGAGTACGTCGTGCATGCGATCGACCCGAGCTGCGCTGGGGGTGTCGCCACCCTGGTCCTTCGTCGGGGCCACCGCCGACTGCTCGCGTCACTGGAAGACTTGGCCGAGGCCGGCTGCGTCGCCCTCCCCGATGCCGCGATCCTCCGTGCTGCAGTCCGAGCCGGGCTCACCATCGTCGTGTGCGCGGCTCCGGGCGCTCCGGCGCGCTCGGTCGTGGCCGCGTTGATGGGAGCAGCCCCGAGCTCCGAGCTTCAGGTCGTGATCGCCCGCGCGGGGTCCGATGCCCGCGCGCTCCGACCGGGCACGGTTGTGCTGACCCGCGAGCCCGCGTGTCCGCGTGTGGTGGATGCCGCCCTCCGCCTCGCGCCGTCCCGGCTGGGCCTGGAGGACATTCCCTGGGACGACACCGAGGCGATGGATGCACTGACGTCCGCTTCGATCCGCACGATCACCAGCGTGCGCGCAGCCAACCCCGGGATCGGGCTGACCCGGCTGTCGTCGATGCTCGAGGCGCGGCGAGGCGGCGGGGTGTCGTCACGCCAGTTCATTGCCGGCGCCGTCGATCTGTTCGTGACCGTCACGGCCTCGCGCGATGGCAGCCCGTGCATCACCCGGATCACCGAGACACTGTGCCCCGCGACGGGCGAGCCCGAGCTGCGGGACATCGGTCGGTTCGACCCTGACGGCCGGGCATGGGTCGGCCCGGCCGAATCCTCTCCGTGCCTCGACGATCTCATCCACCGTGGCCTGCTCGACCCCCACCTGCTCGCACCCGCGCCCGCCATGGAGTCATGCGGATGAACCCCGCCGCCGTGTCACGCCACCACGGGGCCGGGGTGCTGGTCGCGTGCTCTGTGCTGAGCCTGGCCCCCGCCGGCTGCAAGCCCACTCCCCCCTCGTGCAGCCCCGACACCGTGAAGTGGCGGGTGCAGCTGGCGCTGCAGGCGTCCTCCACCATCAACGCCAGCGATCGGGGTGAATCGCTGCCCACCGTCGTCCGTGTGTTCCAGCTAAAGGGAGACCTTGCCCTCGACGGCCTCGACTTCGACGGACTGTGGCAGGCCGACGAAGCCTCGGCTCTGGGGGAGAGCTTCCTCAGCATGCAGGAGATCACCATGTTCCCCGACCGGCACGAGCTCCGCGAGATACCCGTCGAGGACGGTGCCACGCACATGCTCGCCGCGGGCCTGTTTCGTGAGCCCGTCAGCACCAGCTGGTACACGAGCTACGCCCTGCCCACGGCTCATCCCGACACGGTCTGCGCCAGGGCGCCGGGCACCAAGGTCTATCCCAACCCTTGCTTCTACCTGCGGCTCGATCGCAACCTGCTCGACGGTGGACAGAGCCCACCGCCGGGCTACGAGGCTCGCGACCAGCTCCGGTGCGCGCCATTGCTGGCCGCGCCACAGCCCGCGACCAACGACCCAGACGACCGTAGAGGCCGCCGCCAGCGCTCGCGTCGCGATCGACTGAAGAAGGTCGACCGCGACACTGCCCGCGAAGGCCTGGATGCAGCAGCTCACCCCCCTGCGCCCGCCGTGCCTGCGTCGCCCTCTGTTCCCTCTGCTCCTGCACGCCCACACCTGCCGTTCCCCGCCCCATGACCACCGCCTCGGCCATTCGCCCGGTCCGAATCTCGGTGAAGACCGTGGGCAGCAGTGAGCCCGCCGTGCAGCACGAGTTCGCGTCTTCGCCGGTCCAGCTGGGCCGGGACCATCGAGCCGACCTGCGGCTCCCGTACGATTTCGTGTCCGGCTGGCATGCGATGGTCCGATTCGACGAGGGGTCCGCCGAGTACTATGACCTGGGGTCGACCAACGGCACCCGCCACCGTGGCCGCCGCCTGACGGCCGGAGACAAGGTCGACTTCGATGATCCGGTCGAGGTCCGCATCGCCGACCTGTCTGTCACCCTGAGCCGATCGGGCACGGCGGGACGACGCCGAACGCTGACCCCCGACTCCTCCCGCACATCGGCGGGAACCATCGTCTGCGACCACCATGACACCGCCTTGCCGCTCCCCGGATCCCGTCCCGGGGGCGGCGATCCGTGGATGACCATGGTGGGTCGACTCAGCCGCTCACTGCTTCCCGACACGGCCGCCCCCACCACCGCGGCGCAAGCCCGGCGCTTCCTCGAGCGGGTTGGCGACATCATGCGGACGTGTGCCCGCGGATTGGTCCAGCTCCAGGCGGGCCAGGAGCAGATGAGCCAGGAGATCGGGGTCAAGGCCGTCGAGCGCCACGGAGCGCTGCGGTTCGTCTCCTCGGAGGACGAGGCGCTGGCCTATCTGTTCGGCGCCGAGCACCCCGGGGAGCGATCACGCCTCGAAGAGCTCGCGGAGAGCTTCGCCGATACCATGATCCACGAGGTCGCCATGCTCAACGGAGTGCTCGCGGGGGCCCGCTCGGTGCTCGGCGCGCTGGATCCGGGGACCATCGAGCGCACCACCGTGCCCGGCCGCCTCACCCGCGGCCGCGATCTGTGGCGAAGCTTCCAACAGCAGTGGCAGCACTTGGTCGATCACGACGAACCCCTGCTCGGCATCGTCTTCGGCCCCGAGTTTTCCCACGAGTATCAGCAAGCACGGGGCGAGCTGCGAGCCGATCGGCAACGCAATGGCAACGACGGTGCGCACCCCAGCTGCTGAGCCATGCCGTGTCGGCGAGCGCCCCCGCGGCCCGGGCCGCGCTGGGGCCCTCGCGGTAGGCCTGATGCTCGCCCTGATGACAGGGGGTGGCTGCCGTCCCCAACAACGCAGCGATCCACCGTTGTGCTCGTTCGAGCTCGCAGGCGACGCTCACGAACCCGCGCCCGCCTTGTCGCCCACGCAGTGGCTCCCCATCGTCTCTCCCAGCATCGATCGCACCCGGCTCGTTCGAACCGGTCCCCTGCGTGACACCTGCGGCCGGCAATTGCCGACAACGCCCGCGGCGTGGCCCGCCTGCCCCAACGCGTTCGCGCGCACCGTGCCGCGTCCCGGTGGCGTGGTCGACCTCGACGACTTCGTCCTCGGCTCGGTCCGAGACGGCCGGCTGCTGGTGTGGGCGGCCACCGAAGACCTCAGCACAGGCGACGGGATGGGCCCCGCAGCGCTCGTGTCTTGGACCGAGCACGGCCTCGACGTCCACGCCACGGGATCGCTCTCCGGGGCCCGCGACGACGTCCGCCTGCAGGTGCACCACAGCGGAGGCATCCCGGTCGTCATCCACCGGGCCCAGCGCTGCGACGCCGACGACGTGTGCCGCCCGGTCGCTCACCTCACACCGATCGTCGGCCGTCGTTTTCGCGAGATGCCCGTGTTCGACCCTCAGGGCCAGTGCCTCGGACCGGCGACCTTCGAGCTCCACCGCACGGCCGAGCAACCCACCGAAACAGGGTCCTTGCGGCGGTTCGAGCTCCACCGCACGATCGAGCTGACCCCCGAGGGCATCGTCATCGTCGACCTGGTCACCGGGCAGGAGCTCGACCCACGCGACCCCGATGGTTCTGCGGTGCCTTTCCGGCGCATCACGGCACGGCGTGCGATCGAGCTGACCGAGGACCGCTTCGTGCTTCGCGATCGAGATCTATGGACGCACACCTTGCGTGACTCCGGCATGGTCCGAACACCAGCGGCGACCACGGCTGGACCCCCGTAGGCGGACGTGTCGCGGCGAGTGGGGCTCCGTGCGCTCGGGTCGAGAGCAGAGCCCGGGCACATGCCCGAGCCGGGCATCGAGCACCAGATCAACGACATCCTTCGGGCTGCGCTTCGAGACGGGCGCCTGGTCGCCGACGCCCCGCCCCGCACTCCCGTCGAGCAGACCTGGGCCGTGGTCTGCAGCCAGCTCATCGATCGGCAACGTCGTCGCGCACGCGCTCGTCGGCCAGCCAGCCGTCGATGGCCTCGGTGGAATCGCCCTGCCGTGCCCGGTCGGCCCGCGCTTGCTCGGCCAGGGTGACCGCACGCGCCCGCTGCCCCCGATCGAACCACAGGGCCTGCGCCAACGTCCAACGCGCCGTGGCAACGGCGGACGGCTCGGCATCGCTGGCCTCGTTGATCTCGAGTGCACGCTCCGCGTGCTCGCGGGCCGCGGAAGGCCGGCCCCGGCCCAGCTCCACCCGCGCCAGGCCCACGTGAGACAAGGCCAGCGCGGGGTGATCGGACTCCAGCTCGTGTCGTCGCACATCCAACGAGCGCAGGAACAACGGCTCCGCTTCGTCGTACTTGCCTTGGAGGCGATACAGGTCGCCGAGGTTGGTCATCGTCTCGGCCGTGAGCGGATGGACGGGCCCGTATAGTTGCTCGCGCAGCGCGAGTGCGCGCTGGATCTGTTGCTCGGCTTCTTCGTAGGAGCCCAGCGCCGCCAGTGCGCTGCCCAGGTTGTTCACGTTGATCGCCACGTCCGGGTCGTCGGGGCCCAGCGCGTCCTCCTGGAGCTTCAGGGC